>NZ_RZPW01000213.1:0-8663 GCF_003998455.1 Mesorhizobium sp. M7A.F.Ca.CA.001.08.2.1
GCCGACAACTGTCCAGGTCGTCGGCGTATTCAATCCGAGCGTTTGGCTAACACTCGTCATCATCACGGCTCCTCGGCCATGTCGATGGTGGCAGGCTCTTCCTTGGCCTTGGCAGGCGTATCGGCAACTGCGATCAGCTGAGTGACCGGTTCCTGATCGGCATCAGGCGGCATCGGCCGCATGATCGCGAGATCACTCATCCTTGCCAGGACAAGCCTTGGCATGTCTGTGCTGTTGTTCCTGTGCTCCCAGATGGGAGGGTCGCCGGCGACGAGGCCGGGCAGCACGACACTGGCCAGCGGAGAGTAATGGATCGGGCTGGTCCGGGGCAGATAGGTCCGCCGAATGAAGCGGCGCTCGACCGCACGGATGCCGCCGTGAATATGGATGATGCCATCGGAAGGCAGCCGCCCTTCGGCTCCAAGCTCCTTGGCGCGTTTCTCGGCCTCGCCCTGCCTGTTGTCGGGCAATATCTCCCAAGACCCGGCGTGACACCAAAGCTGGACTTCCTTCTCGCTGAGGGTCTTCTCCTCCGATCCTGGGCGCCGGCGCACCGTCACCTCGACAGGCCACAGCGCAGCAGCATCCTCGGGCAATCGCTTATTGGCTTCCTCGATCGCGACGTCAGCCTCGGCGACCACCCTAATCAGTTCGACAAGGCGTTGGCCTAGGTCGGGGTATTCCTTCCGAAGCAACTTGGCGGCAGCATCGGCTTTGGCCTTCGCGGCGTTGTAACGGTCGGAGAGTTCAGCCTCAGTCGCCGCAGCGATGGCTGCCTCGAGGCGCTTCTCCAATTCGGCCTTGGCCGCATAGGCGCGCTCGATGTCGCGGTTTGCCGCCGCGATCTTGGTCTCGATCGCCTCGAGTTCCTTGTCGCTGCCGTCGAGGAGCACCCGGCGCCGTTCGGCTTCCAGTTTCTCGGCCGCGGCCTCCAGGCCTTCGATGTTGATCTGGTCAAGCGTCTGACGAAGCTGGTCGGCCGTGTTCGTCTGGCCTCCTCGCAACGACTTGACGATGGTTTGGATGTTCATCTGCGTTCGAACTTTCGGGCTGTGGACATGCACCGAAGATGCCGAACGAAACACGACAGACGAAGGGCTCGAAACACGACAAACGCGACAAACACGACAAGGCTATCGGATGCCTAGTTTTGCCTGCACTTTCGAGATCGAGACAAACCAGCGACCGCCTCGCTTCCAGCCGAAGCTGCCGTCGCGTTGGCACCAGGCCAGCACTCTGAATTTCGAAATCTCGAACCGGCTCGCTGCCGAACCGGTCTCTATCCACTCCCTGCCAATCAGGTCCGTTCGCCTTTCGGGTTCCATCACAACTGGCGCTGCCGGCGGTTGCTCAGCCGCTTGGCCGACATATCGACGTAGATCCGCGAGTGCAGCCTCAACGGACGCGATGTAGGCGTCGAGTTGCGGGTCCGGGCCGGAGGTCATGCATCTTCACTCGCAGCAAACGGAACCAAAGCGGCAAATGAAGGTTTGCTAATGGACTGCTGAAGATCGCACTGCCAACTGCGCGTTGAGGAGTCTGGACCATGATGCTGTTCGAACCTTTGGACTCGGACTATCACAAGCGCAGCGTGCTCTACCACGCGGCCCGGTTGTCGATGCTCCATGATCGAATGCTGATGCGATTCGACAAGGTCGAAGAAGCGGCCGACAAGGTTCAAGCCGCGGCGGCCGTGCTGGTCGATGTCACCCACGGCTCTGCCGTCGACGCGTTCCAGGACGCGGTGTCCCGGAATTCGTCCGCAGATTTTCTTCAGGTTGAAGCCGGCCAAACTATTGGGCTGTGAAATCTGCCGCTCATTGGCCGAGACCATCAGGGAGGCGGCGCGGCTATTCGCCTGGTCGAGCGGGCTAACACTCCAGGCAGGAACCAAAGTCTGCAAAGGGTGTTTATTGACCGAAGGGCATCTTACTTCCTTGGAGAGTTGAAAATGAAAACCACCCTGATTCTGGGCGCGCTGGCGCTTTGCTTGGCCGCGCCTTCGATTGCGTCGGCCGATGCGATCGTTCTCACCACGAACCAGCACCGCCATCACCATCGTTCGGACGCTGTCGTCATAAATGAGGACGGAGCTCGCCTCCATCATCGCCGTCATGGCACCGAGGCGTTTTACGACAACGGCAATCGCCATCATTGGCGCAGGCATCATCGTCCCGACGTCGTCGTCGTCAAGCGTTCGGACGACCGCCCGATGCACCGCCGCCATCGTCACGTCGTTATCGAGAACAACGACTACTAATTTCCGACTGCAGACCCGGCTCTCAGAGTGGAGCCGGGTCACGCGGCGCTGCCTCCTGGCCGCTGGCCATGTCCAGATCGCAGCCAAAGCTCGCGCTGAACGGCATCGTGGAACTCGCGCAGTTCGCGATTGATCGTGTCTCGATCGAAGCCGGCGCGTTGCATCTGCCCGCCCATAGTGGCAACCATCTGCTTCCAGTAGTTCGTCGCCGCAGCGCCACGCCTCGCCGAAAGCACCTCGGCAACACGCCGGATCTTGCCGATACGCTTCGCCATCGGGAAGGCGATCAGCATGCAAGGCGGGTTCCAATCCAGAAGGTCAAGCTGCTTCATGCAGTTCTCCTCTTGGCTCGCGCGTAAGCACTAGCTTCACAATCCTCGGAGCCCTTTGAATGAAGGTGTTCTTCTAAGGTAGTTCCATTAAGGTGTTTATGTTGGAGATTTGCCACCTCAACATAGGGTGGATTTGCGACCTCAAACCCAGGGTGATTTGCCACCTCAAACGGGTTTTGAGGTTGGAGATTTGCCACCTCAAACTTATCGTTTTCGAAGTCTTCCATCCGCTGATGCATGGCATCCAAGACCATGTTCGCGCGGTCTCCCATGAAGCCGTATTGATTGGCTGCTCGCTTGTGCGGCCGGCTCTTTCTCATCCATGGAAGGCGCGGCCGGCCGTCCTTTGTCAGGGCAGCGCATAGGCGCTTGGTAGATGCCATGATGCTGTCGCGTGATCGCGCCAACTGCACCGCCAAGCGATCGACCGACGGCCAGGCAATGCGCGACACGCTGTTGACATGCTGCATCATTCGGAAGGCCACGCGGAAGTCAGCGTCGGTCACCTCGGGGTCGACAGACATGGCGTCGAGCATGTCGAGTTTCCACGACGTGAAGGCGCGCTGTTCAGCATTGTCTTTCATCATGCTGCATCCTCGAACCGCGTGATGAAATCGAGGGCTTCCTCCTGGGTCGCTGGCTGCAGCTTGTAGAGGTCATGACGCTCAACTCGGTCGACCTCCATCGCCCCGAGTAGCCAGATAGGGATCGTATGGTGGAGGTGAAGAACTTCGCCTTCTCCGATAAACTGGATGCACCAGTAAACAACGTGCGGACCTGTCGCGCGCCACCAGTACGCTAGTCCTACGTGATCGATGTCTTCGTCACCGAAGACGAGGCAAGCGGCGCCGCCCTCGGCCGGCAATAACTTCATGCCTAGACCGGCGTAGCGTTCGGCAGCGGCGAAGCCCAAATCCGCCACGATGGCGGGTTTCAGACCGGCTCGATGCATGAGCATGTAGCGCTGTGCCGACCTTTCTGAGATACTGGTCGACCTCAGCCACGCCGCCCAGTGCCCGTGCCCGCAAAGGGCCTTGGCTTCGGCAAGCACTTCGCCGGCTTTAAGGGCCTGGACGGCCGCCATGCCTGTGAACGTGCCGACGTCCTTGTGTGCTTTCTTCGCTTCAGAGGCGAGGATAGGGAGACGGTTGCTCATGCGGCGCGCGCCCTGCGCAATGTCGTCTCACGGATGACGACGATCGCCTGGTGAGCGGTCAGACCGAACCGCCTTTGCAACGTTGGCACTATCGGCCGCTCGCAGGCGCCGTAGTTGGCGGCATACCACTCAACGGCTTGTTCGATGACGTCACTGTGCTCGTGATCGCAGCCGGTCATGAGGCTCATTCGGGCGCTCCATCAGCCATCCACATCTTCGCCATGCCGTCGATCTCGACATCGGGGTGATATCCGCAGATCACCACTACGGCCCCGGCCCGAACGAAATATGTCTCGTCTGGGGTCAGTTCCGCATAGCCTGGCATCGCCAACTCGATCGCTGTCCCGATCTGTGGGAAATCACAGTCGTTCTCAGTGGCGCCGCACATGAGGTAGTAGCCTGCCAGTCGGCGGATCAGCGGGGCGTATCGCTCCGGCTGATTTGCCATTGCCTGCCACGCGGTGTCGGTCGGTCCGTTGTCTACAGCGAGTTGTATCTGCGCCCTAGCGGTCATGCGGCCGCCCTCACCGCCGTAACCTGCAAGCCAAGTTTGATTGCGACGGGCGCCACCGGAACCCGGATCTTTCCGCCGATGGTCACAGTCGGCATGTCTCCGCGCTTGGCGGCGTCATAGGATGCATTTCGGCCCAGATCATAAAAGACCTTTCCGGCTTCCGGCACCGATACTGTGGCGCGGGAGAGTGCTTCAGTCAGTGTCATTGTCTTGGAACCTCCGTTTTGAATCAGCGCTACTTGTGCCGATTTTCATTGTAGGTTCACAAAACGTTCCGCACAAGCGCTACTTGTGCTTGTTGTGCCGATTTTGTTGGTGTATTGGATTACAGGCAGTGATAGGAAGGGACGAATTGAAATGGCCAAGGCGCCGCGCGAAAATCGCATACCAATAATGATGTCGGATGATGAGCTCAAATCGATCGACGACTGGCGATATCAAAACCGCATTGCCACCCGCTCAGACGCTGTCCGGCGCTTGGCTCAAAACGCTTTGCGGATCGATGATGAGATTGATCAAATCTACAAGCAGACCAGGAGCCTTCACGAGACCATATTGACCCGGACGGAAGTCATCACTGACACACTCAATCCAAGCGGCGAAACCGATTGGCAGCGCCTTGGAAAGATGGCTCTTGCCTTCAACAGTTCTCTTATACAGGACATCGCGAAGCTGACGTTGGCGGTGAACAGCATCACCGAGCAAGTTCATCGGTTGCGGTCGGACGGAGAATTCATTGACCTCAGCAAGGCGGCAGACGAGATCAAAGCCAAGGCCAAGGACCGAGCGAAAATGCTGAAGATGATGTTCAAGGCGATCGATGAAGGCGGTCACATTGATGAGGAGGATGACGAATGAAAGGCCACATTCGCGAGCGCAGCCCAGGCCATTGGGCAATCGTCCTCGACGTTGGCGAGATCGACCCGAAGACCGGAAAGAAAAAACGCAAATGGCACAGCTTCACGGGCACGAAGCGTGAGGCGCAGAAGGAATGCTCCCGCCTCGTCACCGTCCTCGACCAAGGCCTCTATGTCGAGCCCACCAAACAGACGGTTGCCGAGTTCCTTGACGAATGGCTGGGCTTCATCAAGCCATCGGTGGCGCCGAAGACGCACGAGCGATATGCCGAGATATGCAGGAAGGGGCTGGCGCCGTTGATCGGCAACGTGGTCCTCTCAAAGCTGAAAACCGATCGAATTGACGCCGCCTTCACCACGGCGTTGACGGCACCGCGCGTCGACCACCGCACCAAGAAAGATGGCGACAAGCGTGAGCTGCTACCGCCGCTGGCGCCCCGCACTGTCCACCACTACCGCCGGGTGTTGGTCAAGGCGCTCGGCCAAGCGGTGACGTGGGAGCGGCTGTCACGCAACCCGGCCTTGGCGACGACGCCACCCAAGGTCGAGCGGCAGAAGATGCTCGCCTACGATGTCAGCCAGACGGCGACGTTGCTTGAGACTCTTCGGCCGACGAGGATGTTCATCCCGATCCTGTTGGCGGTGACGTGCGGATTGCGGCGCGGCGAGATCCTTGCCCTACGCTGGCGCCATCTTGAGCTAGGAGACAATCGCCGGCAGATGTCGATCGAGGAAAGCGCGGAGCAGACCAGCGACGGCGTGAGGTACAAGGAACCGAAGTCAGGGCGCGCGCGCACCGTGGCGCTGTCAGCCAGCACCGTGGCAGAGCTAAGGGCGCATCGGGCGCGCCAGGCCGAGGAGCAGCTTCGCCTTGGCCTTCGGCCAGACGGCGACAGTTTCGTTGTGGCCCAGGTAGACGGCCAGCCTTTGCAGCCGCGATCCCTTACGCATGAGTGGGTGCGCGTTCTCGGCAAGACATCCCTGCCCCGCATCCGATTCCACGATTTGCGGCATACTCACGCCACGCAGATGCTTTCGGCCGGCGTTCACCCGAAGATAGCAAGCGAGCGTTTGGGGCATTCGAACATCGGCATCACGCTAGACCTTTATTCGCATGTCATGCCAGGAATGCAGGCGGACGCAGCAGAGCAAGTTGACGTCGCGTTGCAGGCGGCTATAAGCAGCGAGCGAAAAGGCAAATAGTTGCAAAGTGCGTAGCAAAGGGCTTTTCGAAGCCCGCTGCAAATGGAAAAAAGCACAGTGATTGCAATTAGTTGGAGGAATGGCCGAGCGGTTTAAGGCACCGGTCTTGAAAACCGGCGTGGGTGCAAGCTCACCGTGGGTTCGAATCCCACTTCCTCCGCCACTGACGCCCCTGCAGCCAGTCAGATGCGCCCGCCCAAGATCGACGTGGAGGTCGCGCACTTTTTGCCAGGTCCAGGCTGCCGCAGACCACGCTCTGTGAACCACAACTATGGTGCTCTTCCCGGCCCATTTCGTTGGCAGACACATCCTGCGGCGCTTGAAACAACCGGTTCTGTTGCCTGATTAGACCGCTTCCCGATCGTCCAGGCAGCCTGTCGCAGTGCCGGTGTTCCCTCGGCAGGCTCACGCAACTACCCCTTTGGGACGGCGTATCCGAGTTCGATATGCTCCGCCTCGTTGTGGCTGATCCCACTCCTGCAAGGCGGACAAATCATGGACTGGAGCGGCGGCATCATTTGTAAAAATCCGGGCGTTGGCAGATTTGCGAGCTAAGCAGCGACGCCACCTAAATAGGCGCTGATAACCGCTTCATTGCTCGCGAGATCGCTGCCTGGTCCCTCAAGAACAACGCGTCCGGCCTTGAGAACGTAGCCGTAGTCGGCGAATTTCAGGGCGACTTTGCTATTCTGCTCCACAAGCAGGATGGTCACGCCTTCACGATTGAGGCGCTGCACGATGTTCATGACTTCCTTGATCAGTTGCGGCGCCAGACCCATGGAAGGCTCATCGAGCAACAGCACCTTGGGCGCGGCCATGAGGGCTCTGCCGATCGCCAGCATCTGCTGCTCACCGCCCGAGAGGTTCCTTGCATCGCCATTCTGCCGGCGCGCCAAGATGGGAAAGAGCTCGAAAACATGGTCCAGCCGTCGCCGGCGCTCGACGTCGTCGGCAAGCGTAAACGAGCCCAGGTCAAGGTTCTCCCTGATCGTCATGTCGCCGAAAATACGCCTTCCCTCCGGGACGTGGACGAGCCCGCGATGCGGCAGGCGATGGGCAGGGACTTTGGTTATGTCCTCGCCCAGGAAGCGGACACATCCGGAGGATGCGGCAACAAGGCCGGACAGCGTGCGCAGGGTGGTGCTCTTGCCTGCACCATTCGCGCCAAGCAGGGCGACGATCTGGCCGCGTTTGACAGAAAGACTGACGCCATGAAGGGCTTCGATGCCGTCATAGCGCGCGACGATGCGGTCCGCGGAAAGAACGATTTCGGCTTCCATCATTCCTCCGTACCGAGATAGGCTTCGATGACCCGAGGGTCTGCTCGCACGGCCTCCGGCGGCCCGTCGGCGATCTTCTGACCGTAGTCGAACACCACGATCTTCTCCGACACTTGCATGACCAGGCCCATGTCGTGCTCGATCAGCAGGACGGTGACACCGGTTTCGTCACGGATGCGGCGGATCAGGTGTACAAGGTCCAGCTTCTCGCGCTCGTTCAGGCCGGCGGCAGGCTCGTCCAGCAGGATGAGCGTAGGCGCCGACGCCAGGGCTCTTGCGAGTTCGAGCCGCCGTTGATCGCCATAAGAGAGACCGCCGGCGCGGCGATGCGCATGCTGCTGGATGCCGACGAAATCGAGCCAGCGCATGCCGGTCGCGCGGATCTCCTCCTCTTCGCGCCGCTGTGCAGGCAAGTGCAGGATCGCCGACACGATGCCGTGGCGGCTGCGGCAATGCTGGCCGGACATGGCGTTTTCCAGAACGGTCATTTCCTTGAACAGCCGGATGTTCTGGAACGTACGGGCGAGGCCGAGCGCGGTGATGCGATGCGGCGGCAAGCCGGTGATCGGCCGGCCGCCCAGACTGATCGAGCCGCCCTTCGGCTTGTAGAAGCCGGTCAGGCAATTGAAGAGTGATGTCTTGCCGGCCCCGTTCGGCCCGATAAGACTGTTGATGGCGCCTTTCTCAACTGAGAACGAAATGTCGTGAAGGACTTTCAGTCCTCCGAAACTGAGGCGCAGGTCGCGGACTTCCAGCAGCGCCATGGTCAAACTCGCTTGTCCGGCCACAGCCCGTTCGGCCTGAAGAGCATGATTGCCAGCAGCGCAATTGCGGTCACCAGGGGACGATAGGTCCCCGCGCCGCGCAGCACCTCCGGAAGCAGGGCCACGAGAACAGCACCAAGGACGACGCCGGGAATGCGGCCCATGCCGCCCAGGACGACACCGAGAAGGATGAGCAGCGATTGGTTGAAGGTGAAACTCTCCGGCGAAATGGCCGTCATCTTGGCGGCGTAGAGGCATCCGGCCACGGAAGCGATCACAGCGCCCATCATATAGGCT
>NZ_RZPW01000214.1:0-8662 GCF_003998455.1 Mesorhizobium sp. M7A.F.Ca.CA.001.08.2.1
CGCGAACGCAGCGCCGCGGCCAGCGTGCCCTCGTCGAGATAGTCGAGTTCGCCGCCGACCGGCACGCCATGCGCAAGGCGCGTCACCTTGATGTCGAAGCCGGACAACTGGTCGGTGAGGTAATGCGCGGTCGTCTGGCCCTCGACCGTCGCGTTGACGGCAAGGATGATCTCCTTGACCTCGCCGCCGGCGACGCGATCAACCAGCGAGCGCATGTTGAGCTGCTCGGGGCCGATGCCGTCGAGCGGCGACAGCGTGCCGCCGAGCACGTGGTAGCGCACATTCATCGCCGCCGCGCGCTCCAGCGCCCACAGGTCGGAGACGTCCTCGACGACGATGATGGTGCCGGCATCACGGCGCAGATCGGTGCAGATCATGCAAGGGTCCGATGTATCGACATTGCCGCAGGTCGAGCAGATGCGCACCTTGTCGGCCGCCTCGGCCATGGCGGCGGCAAGCGGCGACAAAAGCTGCTCTTTCTTCTTGATCAGATGAAGGGCGGCACGCCTGGCCGAACGGGGTCCCAGCCCCGGCACCTTGGCCAGGAGCTGGATCAGACGTTCGATCTCGGGACCGGCGATTCGCTTCGACATCGCTCTGATCTAGAGCAATTCCAGGAAAAGTGCGAAGCGGTTTTCCGTCCGGAATTGCGTCAAAACGAAAAGCTGGAGCGGTTCACCGTTTCCGCGAAACGGTGAACCGCTCCAGGATTTTTCAGAGCGTTTTGGAACATCTGCATCCGCATGACCGACATATTGGGCCTTGGCGGACCCGCGGGGCGCAGATCAGTTGGTCTCGAGCGGCCGGCCCTGGCTGACAATCATCGCGCCAATGGCGTCTGTGTTCTCAGGTGTCGACTGGAACCCCATCGACGCCTCTTGCGGCGCGTCTTGAACCGACGAGATGACCCTTGTGTTCAAGCTTCCGCCAAAACGCGCGGCATCCGGCTCTTCCATCGGCTCCTGCATCGCCACCACCGTCGGCTCTTGCGAGACACGCGCGGATTTCGCGGCCGGCGCGGCGGCGGCGGTCACATAGGTCTGCTGGGCGGGAGCGGATCGAACGGTTGCGGTCCTGGCTGGACGCACCGGCTCGGCGGAGGCGACCATCGTCACCGGCGCGGCTGACTTGTCGGGCGCCGCCGAGGCAATCGCGACCTGCGGCTCATCCGGCAGCGGCTGCCAGTTGCGGCCGCGCTTCTCGTAGAAGGCATTGCCGCCGGCAACCATGGTGTAGTGCATGTTCTTGTAGGGGAAGCGGAGGCCGGCTGTGTGGAAGAACATGGTGTTCTTCAGCTTGGACTTGCGCTCGCCCTTCAGCACCGCGTCGGCGGCTTCCTCGACATCGGGCATTGCGCGTGAATTCATCGGCCTTGTCATGACACCAGGCGCGAACTGCCCGGGCTCGCCCACCACTTGGCAGATGGTGCTGCCATGGTTGCCGGAGCGCAGCCGGTTCATCACCACCGTGCCGACCGCGATCATGCCGTCGCGGCTCGAGCGGTTGGACTCGAAGAACATCGCCCGTTCCAGGCATTCCTTGTCCTTCGGCGTGTGGCTGTAGGCCCCTGAACTCAGGAAACCCGGCGTGATGGCGTCGGTCAGGCTGGCGACGGACATGCCGTGTGAAGTGGTCTGGCTGCAGGCAGCCAAAAACAGGGGTGAAATGACGGCGCCGAGCAACAGCGGCGTCTTCCATCGCGTGGAAATCAACAGGTAACCCTCTCACTTCGTGCCCGCCCCCAGGCTGCGGCAAGAATGAGACACTTTCGGGCAAAATGATGGCCAAAACGTTATTAACAACGTACTGTTGCCAAATTGGCACAATTTCGTGGCTTTCCAGATAGATCGAGCCGTCATTTCACAAAAGCGATGACCGCGCTCTCTCTTTGTTTCGCCGCAATTGCCCCAAGGGAAAGCACCACGCGATTTTTCCTGAAGCGATCTACCGCCCGGCCGTTATCGCGGCCGGCTGGCCAGGCTCAAGCTCCTCGACCTTCTCCGAAAACAGGCCGCGCCGGAGGAACAGCGTCCGCGCCTCCCTGGCCGTCGGCGCGATCTTTCCCGGCCAGCCGCTGTCTATGAACTCAGCCTTGGTGAAGTCCGGATTTGTCTCGCTTGCCGCCTCGAGGAATTCGGCGATCTCCAGCACGATCGCGCGCTCGTCCTTCGAAAGCGCCGATGTGCCGGCTTCGATCGATGGGCGATGGAGGAAATCCTCGAACAGATAGAAATAACCCTTGATGCCGACGAGATCGACGCCGTCGTCACAATCGGTCAGGATTTCCAGGATCTCGTAGATCCTGTTGCGGATACGCTGCTCGATCAGTCTTTCGGACGGCTCTTCGGCCATGGCCGCACCGAAGGCTAGAAGGGCAGTTTCATTCCCGGCGGGATCGGCAGGCCCGCGGTCAGCGCCTTGGTCTTTTCCTGCATGATCAGCTCAACCTTGGTCTTGGCGTCATTGTGGGCGGCCAGCACCAGGTCTTCCAGGATCTCGACATCGTCTTCCTTGAACAGAGACGGATCGATCTTCAACGACTTCATCTCGAATTTTCCGGTCAGCGTCACGTTGACCAGGCCGCCGCCGGCCTGGCCGGACGCCTCCAGCGTGGCGATCTCGTCCTGCATGGCCTGGAACTTGGCCTGCATTTCCTTCGCCTTGCCCATCAGGCCGAGAAGATCTTTCATGGTCGGGTCCTTTGCGGATTCGTGGCTGGATCAGGGTTCATCGTCGTCAGCCGGCGGCTCGACCGGCACTTCGGCCTCTGTCGTTTCGGCTTCCGGCGCGTCTGGAATGCGCACGTCGATGATCTTGGCACCGGGAAAGCGCGCCAGGATGGCGGCCACGGTCGGGTCGCTCTTGGCATCGAGAAAAGCCGTCTCGCGCTTGGCCGATTCCATTTCGGCGAGCGTCTGGCCGCCCTCTTCCTTCGACAGCGAGACCAGCCAACTGCGGCCGGTCCAGGCGCGAAGCTTCGTCGTCAGGTCGTTGAGCAGCATCTTGGGCGCATCGCTGGTCAGGCCGACGTCGATGCGGCCCGGCTCGATGCGCACAAACCGGATGCAGCTCTTGACCAGCACCTTGAAGGCGATGTCGCGCTGCGCATCGGCCAGGGCAATGATGTCGGCCAGCGATTTCAGCGGCGCCGATTGCGCCTCCATGACCGGCTCCGGCGGAGCGACGAAGGCAACGGGAGCAGGCGAGGCTTCGACCAGCCGCATGGTCTGCGCGCCGCCCGGACCGGCGGGCATGCGTGTCTGCGCCACCGCGCTGGCGCCACCGCCATTGCCTCCCCCTGCAGGCGCACCATTCGGGCGCGGCGTGCCATTTTGCACCGGTGCGGCACCTTCGAGCGATCGCAACGCCTCGTCCAGCGTCGGCAGGTCGGCGGCGTGCGCCAGCCGGATCAGCACCATTTCGGCGGCACTCACCGGCCGGTTGGAGGACTGCACTTCGGGAATGCCCTTGAGCAGCATCTGCCAGGTCCGCGACAGCACCCTGACCGACAGCGTCCTGGCGAAATCGGCGCCGCGCTGCCGCTCGTCCTCGGACAGCGAGGCATCCTCGATGGCCGTCGGCACGAAACGCAGCCGGGTGACGAGGTGGTTGAACTCGGCAAGATCGGTCAGCACGGCGGCCGGATCGGCGCCGGTATCGTATTGCGCGCGGAATTCGCCAAGGGCTGCCGCCACATCGCCCTTCATTACATGTTCGAACAGGTCGACGATGCGGGCGCGGTCGGCAAGTCCCAGCATCGCCCGCACAGCCGCGGCACTGACAGTGCCGGCGCCATGGGCAATCGCCTGATCGAGGATGGAGAGCGAATCACGGGCCGAGCCTTCGGCGGCGCGCGCGATCATCGCCAGCGCGTCGTCGTCAACCGAAATGCCTTCCTGGGCCGAGATCGAGCCGAGATGCGCGACCAGCGCGCCGGCATCGATGCGCCTCAGGTCGAAGCGCTGGCAGCGCGACAGGACGGTGATCGGGACCTTGCGGATTTCGGTGGTGGCGAAGATGAATTTGACGTGCGGCGGCGGCTCTTCCAGCGTCTTCAGCAGGCCGTTGAAGGCCTGCGTCGACAGCATGTGCACTTCGTCGATGATGTAGACCTTGTAGCGCGCCGAGACCGGCGCATAGCGCACGCGCTCGATGATGTCCCTGATGTCGTCGATGCCGGTGTGCGAGGCGGCGTCCATCTCGATGACGTCGACATGGCGGCCTTCCATGATCGCCTGGCAATGCTCGCCGAGCACCGCGAGGTCGACCGAAGGCTGGTCGACGGTGGCGGTCCTGTAGTTGAGCGCCCGCGCAAGTATCCGCGCCGTCGTGGTCTTGCCGACACCGCGCACGCCGGTCAGCATCCAAGCTTGGGCGATGCGGCCGGTGGCAAAGGCGTTGGTCAGGGTGCGCACCATCGGCTCCTGGCCGACCAGCTCGGAGAAATTCGAAGGACGGTATTTGCGCGCCAGCACGCGATAGGCGGCGGCCTTGCCTATCTCCAGGCTTTTTGGTCCCGAATTTCCGGCTTCGCTCATACGCCCGTAAAGCTCCAAATGGCCGCGCCCGAAGGCGGCCGATTCCTGCGCATAGTCTCGCCCGCGCTGCAATGCGTCGTCAATGTCGCGAGAGGGGCCGATGAGGTGGGAGGCTGGAACAATGACCCGTTCCGGGCTCGTTAGGGCTGCTTCCTTCCGGACCTGACCCGGTTGGCGAGTGGATCGTCCACCACCAACCTCCCGCTTTCCATATCGGCAATTGCGCGACGAAATGCAAGTCCGCCGAAGAAATCGCAAAAATATGGAATTGGCGCACCAAAGCGTGAGAGGCGCAATGATTCGCTTGCAGCCCTCTTGCCGCCGCTCTAGCGTTCCTGCGTTTGAAGAAACCAAGAAAAGCAAGGGAAACGCCGATGCTGCCGGGCCTGAAGGCCGGATTCACGCTGGATGCCCGGCTGGAGGCGGACAGCGAGCAGTTGATGTGGCTTGGGCTGTGCGAACTGCGGGTGATGAACGACCGCCGCTGGCCATGGCTGTTGCTGGTGCCGCAGCGGCCCGGCGCGGAGGAAATCCATGACATGACGCCGCTCGACCAGGCGATGCTGACCTTCGAAACCAATATGGTGGCGCAGGCGCTGAAGAAGGCGACCGACTGTACCAAGATCAACACCGGCGCGCTTGGCAACATCGTGCGCCAGCTGCATATCCATGTCATCGCGCGTTCAGAAGGCGATCCCGGCTGGCCAGGCCCTGTGTGGGGACATGGCCTGCGTGAGCCCTATGAACGTTCCGACCTGCGGCGGTTTGCCGAAACGATCAAGGCGGCGCTATAAGCGTTCCCCGTGTCCATCCCTCAACATATTCCAGAGTCCCCATGAGCTTCCGCCTGTTTGACGCGCCTTTGCGCGAGCCGAGCCAGTTCGTCGGCTTCGCCGGCAACACGATCGACCGGCAGTCCGAGAACCGCGCCGACGATTCGGTCGACAAGGCGCTGGCCGACCCGGCGACGCGGCTGCTTCTGATGCATGGCGGCCGGCTCTATCTGAAGCTCGGCGATGACGGCGCGCTCGATCCCTGGTTCGGTGCGACCGAGAGCGAACCCTTCAAGGTTTCGCTGGCGCAAGGCATCCTGCTCGGCTTTTCCGAACGAGGACCGGTGCTGGCCGTGCCCGCAGGCGTCGAACCCGAACGGCTCCCGGAAACAGTCAAGGCCATCGACTACCGCTCGGTCTACATGCAAGGGCTGATCGACGAGGCGGCGGCTGGCGCGATGGCGCAGGGGGCTGCCCTGCTTGCCTGGCATGCCAGCCATCGCTTCTGCAGCAAATGCGGTACCGAATCACAGATGCGGGCCGGCGGCTACAAGCGTCATTGTCCGAATTGCGGCACCGAGCATTTTCCGCGCACCGACCCGGTGGCGATCATGCTGACGGCGACGCGGGAAAAATGCCTGCTCGGACGCGGCCGTCATTTCGCGCCGGGCATGTACTCGGCCCTTGCCGGCTTCATCGAGCCGGGCGAGACGATCGAGGCGGCGGTGCGCCGCGAGACGCTGGAAGAGGCCGGCATCCGGCTTGGCCGCGTCGTCTACCACGCCAGCCAGCCCTGGCCGTTTCCCTATTCGCTGATGATCGGCTGCTTCGGCGAGCCGCTCAACGACGATATCCAGGCCGACCTCAACGAGCTTGAGGACTGCCGCTGGTTTTTTCGCGACGAGGTGCGCCTGATGCTGGAAAGGACGCACAAGGACAATCTGGTCACGCCGCCGAAAGGCGCCATTGCGCATCACCTCATCCGCGCCTGGGTCGATTCAGAATGATGGCAGCGAACACCCAAAGACATTGCAGGAGCAGGACATGATCCGTCACACCGTCGTTTTCACGCTGAGGCATCCGCCGCATTCGCTGGAGGAAAAGCGATTCCTGGTCGACGCCAAGAAAATCCTCACCGCGATCAGGGGCGTCACGCATTTCGAGCAATTGCGGCAGATCAGCCCCAAGAACGACTATCGTTTCGGCTTCTCGATGGAGTTCGCCGACCAGGCCGCCTACACCAGGTACAATGACCATCCCGACCATGTCGCCTTCGTGCGCGACCGCTGGGTGCCGGAGGTCGAGACGTTCATGGAGATCGACTATGTGCCGCTGGGCGCGGTGATCTAGAGCAATTCCAGGAAAAGTGTGAAACGGTTTTCCCGGGAAATGCGCGTAGCGCTTTTCCCTTGGGAATTGCGTAAAAACAAGGAGTTAGAGCGGGTCGCCGTTTCCGTGAAACGGTGAACTGCTCTAGTCCGCAACCTTCCACTGCTCACGCGACTCACTGGCCGGATAGACGCCCAGAATCCGCACTTCGCGCGAGAAGAAGCGCAATTCTTCCAGCGCCAGCTTGACCAGCGGATCGTCGGGATGGCCCTCGATGTCGGCGTAGAACAGCGTCGCCGTGAAAGCGCCCAACTGGTAGCTCTCCAGCTTGGTCATGTTGATGCCGTTGGTGGCGAAGCCGCCCATCGCCTTGTAGAGCGCGGCCGGTACGTTGCGGACGCGGAAGATGAAGGTCGTCATCATCTTGACGTCAGGCGACGGGCGTTCGGCCCATTGCTTGTTCTTGGTCAGGACGACAAATCGGGTGACGTTTGAGTCGGTATCCTCGACGTTTTGCTCGATGATATCGAGCCCGTAGAGGGTCGCTGCCAGTGCGGGCGACAGCGCCGCCATGGTGCGGTCCTTGACCTCGGAGACCATCTTGGCGGCGCCAGCCGTGTCGCCGGCGACGATCGCCTTCCAACCGTTCTTGCGAACGTATTTGCGGCACTGGCCAAGCGCATGGATGTGGCTGTGCACGGTCTTGATCTCGTCGCGCTTGACGCCCGGCAGCACCATCAGCTGGAAATGGATCGGCAGGAAATATTCGCCGACGATGTGCAGCTTCGATTCCGGCAGGAGATGATGGATATCGGCGACGCGCCCGGCAATGGTGTTCTCGATCGGGATCATGGCGAGGTCGGCCTTGTTGGTCTCGACCGCGTTGAAGGCATCCTCGAAAGTCGGGCATGGCAACGGCTCCATCGAAGGGAACATGTTGCGGCTGGCGGTGTCGGAATTGGCGCCCGGCTCGCCCTGGAAGGATATTCTGTTGGTCTTTTCAGGCATGCCGATATCTCAGGTTGAAAGGATCTGTCTGGCGCGTTCGAGGTCTTCGGGCGTGTCGACGCCGAGCGGCAGCGACTCGACGATCTCGGCGTCGATGCGCATGCCGGCTTCCAGCGCCCGCAACTGTTCCAGCCGCTCGCGCCGTTCGAGCGGCGACGGCTTCAGCGCGACGAAACGCTCGAGTGCTTCGCGGCGATAGGCGTAGAGGCCGACATGATGGTAGAGCGGCCCCTCGCCCCAAGGCGCCGTGGCACGGGTGAAATAGAGCGCCCTCAGCCTGGTGCCTGAGAGCGGCGAGCCGACGATCTTGACGACATTGGGATTGGTCTTTTCCTCGTCGCGGACGATCTCGACGCCGAGCGTGGCGATGTCCACCGCACTGTCCTCGAAAGGCCTGAGCGACGCGGCGATGATCTGGGGATCGATCGTCGGCAGGTCGCCCTGCACATTGACGATGGTTTCGACCTTGCGCCCGGGGTCGAGCGCGATCAGCGCCTCGTGGATGCGGTCGGAGCCGGATTCGTGATCCATGCGCGTCATCACGGCCTCGAAACCGTGCGCGCGCACCGCTTGCGCCACGCTTTGGGTGTCGGTCGCCACCACCACCCGGCCAAGGCCGGCTTCGGCGGCGCGGCGGGCGACATGGACGATCATCGGGGCGCCGGCGATGTCGGCCAGCGGCTTGCCCGGCAGGCGGGTCGAAGCCATGCGGGCCGGGATCAGGATCAGCGTGGACATTTCGGGTGCAAGGCGTCTCGAAAGAGGACAGGGAAAGTGGCAAAAGGTCTCACTGGAAGCGCCCTTATAGGTGTTGCAACGCCGCCGCAAAAGACCTAGTTTCCGCCCGATTTGACCGCCCTGGCAGGACGGTCACGATACCGACGGACGGAGTGGACGGTTCTGTCCGCCGGAAAAGGGAGCAAGGGGCGTATGGATTCCAACGAAGTCAACAAGCTGCGCGCCGGATTGCTCGGAACCGTTTTCGTCGTCTTCTCGGTCGGCATTGTGTCCGAT
>NZ_RZPW01000215.1:0-8652 GCF_003998455.1 Mesorhizobium sp. M7A.F.Ca.CA.001.08.2.1
CTACCGCTATGGCTGGAGCGAGCAGCAGATCGGCTTCTCGCTCGGCGCCTTCGGCCTGTGCGGCGCGATCGTCATGGCGACGGTGCTGCCGCGCGTCATCCCGAGGCTTGGCGAGTGGAAGACCGCGGTCATCGGCCTGACATTCACGGCAGCCAGCGCCTTCGGCTACGCCTTCGCGTCGCAAGGCTGGATGATCTATGCGGTGATCGTCGTCGGCTGCCTGGAAGCGCTGGCCGACCCGCCGCTGAGGAGCCTCGCCGCCGCCAAGGTGCCGCCTTCGGCGCAAGGCGAACTGCAGGGCGCGATGACCTCGATCTTCTCGATCACCTCGATCATCACGCCGCTGCTCTACACGGCGATCTTTTCCTGGTTCACCGGGCCAAACGCGCCGGTGACCTTCGGCGGCGCGCCCTATCTGCTGGGAGCGTGCTTCCTGACGCTGGCGGTCATCGTCTTTGTGACGAAAGTTGCGAGGCCGGCAGCGCGCACGAATGTCGCCACCGATGTCGCTGAGGATGGAGCACAGGTGTGAGTCACAACCGCATTGCGCTCACCAGGGAGGGCCATCCCGGCAGGGCAATGAGGGGCGACGCTACCGGATCGCGCTAAGCCCGTTCGGCCAGCAATTCCTCACCGCGCTTTTCGCGGATCAAATTGACGAAGCGGCGGAACAGGTAGTGTGAATCCTGCGGGCCGGGCGAAGCCTCGGGGTGATGCTGGACCGAGAACACCGGCCGGCCGGTCAGCGTGATGCCGCAATTCGAACCGTCGAACAGCGAGACGTGGGTTTCCTCGACGCCTGATGGCAGCGAGTCGGCATCCACGGCAAAGCCGTGGTTCATCGAGACGATCTCGACCTTGCCGGTGGTGTGGTCCTTGACCGGATGGTTGGCGCCGTGATGGCCCTGGTGCATCTTGGCGGTCTTGCCGCCCAGCGCCAGCGCCAGCATCTGGTGGCCAAGGCAGATGCCGAACACCGGGATGTCGGTCTTCAGCAGATCCCGGATGACCGGTACGGCATAGTCGCCGGTGGCTTCCGGGTCGCCGGGGCCGTTGGAGAGAAAAATGCCGTCCGGCTGCATGGCGAGGATTTCCTCGGCGCCGGACTTGGCCGGCACCACGGTGACCTTGGCGCCGAGGCCGGCGAGCAGGCGCAAGATGTTGCGTTTGACGCCGTAGTCGATGGCGACGACGTGCATTGTCGGTTCGATCTGTTCGCCAAAGCCTTCGTTCCACACCCAGGGCGTCTCGCGCCAGACCGAGGACTGGCCCGACGTGACCTCCTTGGCCAGATCGAGCCCGATCAGGCCCGACCATGCGGCGGCGCGGCGCTTCAGATCGTCGATGTCGAACACGCCATCGGGCGCATGCGCGATGACGGCGTTGGGCATGCCCTTTTCACGGATCAGCGCGGTGAGCGCGCGGGTGTCGATGCCCGACAAAGCGACGATGCCGCGCTTCTTCAACCACTGGTCGAGACCAGTGCCGGCACGGTAGTTGGACGGGTTGGTGACATCGGCCTTGAACACGGCGCCGACGGCGCCGGCGCGGGCGACCGGATTGAGATCCTCGATGTCCTCGTCATTGGTGCCGATGTTGCCGATATGCGGGAAGGTGAAGGTGACGATCTGGCCGGCATAGGACGGATCGGTGAGGATTTCCTGATAGCCGGTCAGCGCTGTGTTGAAGCAGACTTCGGCGACAGCGGAGCCGGTGGCGCCGAGACCGCGACCTTCGATGACGGTGCCGTCGGCCAGCACCAGAAGGGCGGTCGGCTTTTCCGTGGCCCAAGCGGGGGTCAAGGCGGGCGTCATCTCGGCCATGCGGCACTCCTGTCAGGCCGCGCGCTGCAACCGGCCCGGCGGGCCATCTGCGCGGCAAACGGCGCGAAGCGGCGATTTCGCGGCTTCCACGCAGTCAAATTTCCGTTCATGCAAGGCCCAGTACATAGGGGAAGGGGGCAGGGCGGTCAATGATCATGCGAAATGCCGCCATATTTTATTTCGCCTAGCAAAATCAGTGGCTTGCCTCGGCACATCAGAGTTTGCCTTGGCTCGCCCGCGGCGCTATTGTCCGCGCCGATCGAAGGAGAATGCACCATGCGCGGCAAAATCGCCGAATCCCTGAAGAGCGCGATGAAGGCGCAGGACAAGCACCGGCTGCCGACATTGCGGCTGATCCAGGCCGCCATTCACGACCGCGACATTGCCAATCGCGGGTCAGGCAAGGAGCCGGCCAGCGACGAGGAGATCCTGCAGATCCTGGCCAAGATGGTGAAGCAGCGCGAGGAATCGGCCAAAGCCTTCGATGACGGCAAGCGGCCGGAACTGGCCGCGCAGGAGCGCGGCGAGATGGAGATCATCCGCACCTTCCTGCCGACGCAGCTGGACGATGCGGCGGTAACTGCTGCGGCGCGCGAGGCGATCGCCGCGACCGGTGCGGCCAGCCAGAAGGACATGGGCAAGGTGATCGCCGCACTGAAGCAGAAATATGCCGGCCAGATGGATTTCGGCAAGGCGAGCGGCATCGTCAAGGGTCTGCTGCAGTAGGGTGCTGCTCATCTCGTCGCTTGGGTGGCCGACCGGGCGGAATCCAGATCCGTCCGGAATCCAAGTCCAGGAATTGGAACCCGGATAGCGCCGAGATGTTTATCCGTCATGCAACTGGAGAGATGCCATGACTGAGAACGAAACCCGCTATGAAACCGGTGCGACGAAATATCCGGCAAAGACCGATGCCGACGCTTCCGATGAATTCTCCCAGGATGCGGCCGCCAACGAGAAGCCTGCCGGCGGAATAGGGCTCACCCGCCGGATGGGCGAAGTGGAAGACCGCACCCGCCAGTCGGAGGGACAAAACCCGCCAAGACAAGTCACGCCGAGCGCCGCAACCGAAAAGACGTCCGGGGCCGGCCCCGCTATCGCGGAGCGTTCAAAGGACGCCAAGGCTCCGAAGAGCAGCCAATGAAGCGAAGGCCGGGAGCACTCCTGCGGCGCTTTGGAGATCGGCGGACAAGTGGTTCGCGTAGTTAGCGTTTGCCGATCCCTTCAACGACGATGCGGATGAGGTGCCTGATCTCGTCCTCGCTGAATGACCCGGCCGAAAGCGCCGAAAGCATCGCCTGGCCGTATATTCCAAGCAGGACCAGCGCCATGAAATTGGCATCGTCATCCCTGCGAATGACACCTTGCCGTTGGCCGAGCACCAGAAGGTCCCGGACCAGGCGCTGGAATGAGGGCCGGTCGGGCGGCGGCTGCAGGGACGGACGCTCGGCGGGGGCAAGAGCCAGCCTGGCAAGCGAGGGATTGGCCAGGCACCAGCCGGCGCTGTCGAGAAAGACTGTCTCGAGCATGACGAATACATCTTCGTTCGCCGCCATGCGGGCGCGGTAGGCGGCATCGCCCGCCTCCACGCGGGCGATGAGCCGCAACGCGATTTCTTCTTTCGAACTGAACAGATTGTAGACCGTTTTGCGGGTCAAGCCGGCGCGCGTCGCGATCTCCTCGACCGAGGTGTTGGCAAACCCCATCTCCCGAAACGCCAGGTCGGCGGCATCGAGGATGAGGCTTCGCGACCGTTCGGTCCGCTTTGGGGTTGTCATTTTTATACCCTAGTGTAAATTTACACATATGTAAACTTTTGCTGCGTGACCGCCGCATTGCGGCAGCCGCCAATCCCGCGAAGGGTCGACCGTGGCGCATCGGAATTCAAGCGGCTCTATGGGAAGCAATGTGCAAATGGCTGGTAGTCTCAAGGAATTCGGCCTTGGGATCTGGATTGCGGATGGTCCGATCGTCACGGCGGCCGCCGGCTTTCACTATCCCACGCGTATGGCCGTTATCGGATTGTCCGGGGGCGGTTTGTTCATCTGGTCACCGGTAGAGCTCACGAACGAGCTGCGCGCCGATGTGGACGCTCTGGGCGTGGTGCGCTTCCTGATCCCGCCCAATTCGCTTCACCACGTGTTTCTCGCTGACTGGCAGCGCGGCTATCCCGATGCCAAGGTCTATGCGCCACCCGGCCTGCGGGAAAAGCGCCGAGATATCCTCTTCTGCGGCGAGCTCGGCGATACGCCTGCCGCCGACTGGGCGGACGATCTCGACCAGGTCGTCGTGCGCGGCAACAGGATCACCACCGAGATTGTCTTCTTCCACCGCGCAAGCAGGACAGTGTTGTTCACCGATCTGATCCAGCATTTCCACGCCGGATGGTTCAAGGGCTGGCGGGCGCTCGTAGCCCGGCTGGATCTGATGGTGGCCGCAGAGCCCTCAGTGCCGCGAAAATTCCGCGCCGGCTTTACCGACCGGCGCGCCGCGCGTGCCGCTCTTCAACGCATACTGGCATGGCCGGCCGAAAGAGTGCTGATGGCGCACGGCGAACCAGTGACGGAGGACGCTCAAACGTTCATCCGTCGCGCTTTTCGCTGGCTGGTTGGCCGCTGACTTCCTCGGCGGATTTCGGCGCTTCGAGCACACGGCGCAATGCCGGCGCTTCCTGCTGGATATGATCCCACAGCCGGTTCGCGATCGGCCCATGCGGCCGGTCGCGGCGGCGCGCCACCACCAGTTCGTCGGTGCGGCCCGGCAGATGACGGCCGGCAATGGAGTGCAGGCGTCCGTCCTGCAGTTCTTCCTCGATCAGGAAGCGGGGCAGGTGGCCCCAGCCAAGGCCCTGCAGGATGATCTCCTTCTTCATGCCCTGGTCGGCGACGAGGCATTGCGGCGCGCCTTCGATCAGCGAATAGTTTTGTTGTGGCGAATGGCGGGCGCTGTCACGCATGACGCATTGGGTGAGTGCCTGCATCTGGTCCGGGGTGATCGGCTGCTCGATACGCTGAGGCAGAAAGCCCGGCGCCACCACGGGAATGAAGGACACCTTGCACAAATCGACCCATTCCACCCGCGCATCGCCCTTGTCGACCCAGTGCAGGATCAGGTCGGCTTCGTCGTCGAAGAGACGCTCCCATGGGCCGCCCACCGCTTCGAAATGCAGATGCAGGCGCGTGCCGGGCAACTGTGCGAAGAATCGCCCGAGCATGCCCAGCACCTGCGGGCGCGGGCACAGGTCGCCGATCACCACATGGATCTCGCTTTCCTCACCCATCGCCAACTGGGCGGCATGGACGCGCAAACCGTCCATCTCGCGCAGCAGCGATAGCGCTCGGCGGTGGAACGACAGCCCGGCCTCGGTCGGACGCACGCGATAGCCGCTGCGATCCAAAAGGACGAGGCCGAGCTGTCGCTCCAGCTTGGCGACGGCGGCGAACACCGCGGGGTGCGAGCGATACAGCATGGCCGCCGCAGGCTGAAAACCGCCGGTGCGGACCACCGCATCGAAGCATTGCAGATCGTGCAGGGTGAATTCGGCCATGTCAGTTTTTGTTACAGAGCTTGTCTTATCTTTGTAATATCAACAAAATCGCTCCACGGCTAGGCTCTGTCTCGTTCAACGTTCCAGAAGGAATCTTCATCATGAATGAGCTGAATTTCGTCACAACGGGCGACGGCACGCGCATCGCCTACCGCTTCGACGGCGACGCAAGCAAGCCGGTGCTGGTGCTGTCGAATTCCATCGGCACCACGCTGCACATGTGGGACAGGCAGGTCGGCGAATTGTCGAAGCATTTTCGTGTCCTGCGCTACGACTTTCGGGGCCATGGCGGATCGAGCGTTCCGGTCGGCGCCTATTCGCTGGACCGGCTTGGCCGCGACGTCATCGAGTTGCTCGATGCGCTCGACCTGCAACGTGTACATTTCCTTGGCCTGTCGCTCGGCGGGTTCGTCGCGCAGTGGCTCGGCATCCACGCGCCCGAGCGGATCGACCGGCTGATCCTGAGCAACACCTCGTCCCATCTGGCGCCGGCAAGCTATTTCGACGAGCGGATCGCTGCGGTGCGCCAGGCGCCGGACATGTCGGAAACCGCTGAGACGTTCCTGAGCAACTGGTTCCCCGCGTCGCTGGTTGCCGCCAACGAGCCTGTGGTCGAAGACTTTCGCGCCATGCTGCTGGCTATCGACCGGCAGGGCCTGGCGGGTCTGTTCGCGGCGGTTCGCGACGCGGACCTTCGCCGCACCGTGGCACTGATACCCCGGCCGACGCTGGTGATCGCCGGTCGGCACGACACGGTGACGGCAGCCAGCCACAGCGAGCTGATCGCCGCGACGGTGCCCGGCGCGAAGCTGGTTGTGCTGCCTGCGGTCCATCTGTCGAACATCGAATATCCGGCAGAGTTCATCCAGGCTGTCATCGATTTCTGCGCGGAGCCGAGTGCCGCGACGGCAAAGGCATCCGGCACCAGCCCGGCGGTTGCCGAGCGTTCAAAGGACGCTGCGGTTCACAAGGGCGGGCGCCAGCCGGAGCCTGCGTCAATGTGAGCGCCGGGCCGAGCCGAGCCATCTGGCGAGAAGCTTTTCAACGCCTTTCGGAACGATCCCGTCACCTTGCCATTATCAGCACGAAGGCAGGCTCGGACAGGCAAACGCCGTAACCGACCTTAGAGACGGCCGGCGACGCACCACTTTCGGGCGCCGACACGAACACGCCGGAGGAAAGCGATGACTGGACGCAAAACCCACGATCAACAAATTCGCATCATTGAAGAGCGGGAAAACACAAAGAACGCCGGCAAGGATTTTGATGCCGAGGCGGATCTGAAACGATCAGCGGCGGAACGCGAAGCACTGCGCAAGGGAGCGGACATGAGGACCGACACACCGGACCTCGTCGATCCAGACGACCGCAA
This sequence comes from Mesorhizobium sp. M7A.F.Ca.CA.001.08.2.1, assembly GCF_003998455.1. Classification (NCBI taxonomy): domain Bacteria; kingdom Pseudomonadati; phylum Pseudomonadota; class Alphaproteobacteria; order Hyphomicrobiales; family Phyllobacteriaceae; genus Mesorhizobium; species Mesorhizobium sp. M7A.F.Ca.CA.001.08.2.1. The sequence goes on from NZ_RZPW01000215.1 coordinate 6,743, forward strand.
CATGCTTCGCGGCAAGAATCAGGAAAGCGCCCATCACAAGAACCGTGCCGACGACTAAAGCGCGTCACGGACCAGCAACGCTCCTGGAACATTCGTCATAGATTGGAGGCAGCCCATGGCACGCGGCAGCAAGAAGCACATCGGAGCAGGTTCACAAGGAAAGGGTTCCGGCACAGGCGCCATGACCGTGACGCCAAAAGACAAGCTCGAAGAAAACAAGGTTCTGTCCAATCGCGACAAGGCACAGCATTCCAAAGAACGCGGTTTGGACTCCAGGCAGGTCGCGACCGAGCAGCATCAGGATCATGCCGCCAACCGTTTGCGGGACTGACGCCCGACAGGGGCGCCAGCCTCGGCCTGGCTGTCCGGGGAGCCGTCAGATTCGTGCCATCTCTATTTGACACCGAGGCTTTCGGGCCAGAGCGCCTGGATTTCCTTCGGCAGCACATCGCGCACCTTAGCCGATTGGCCAAGATCAACATGCCGTGCAAGAACTCGGAATACCGAGCGTGCTGCATCCTCGGGATCGACGGGGCGGATCGATTTCAATTCCTCGCCGATGTGCTGCGAGAAGTTTTCCAGGGAGCGCGTTTTGTCCGGCTCGGCTGCGGGCCGGTAGTGGTCGTAATAGGCGCCGCGCACCAGGAGCGGCAGTTCCGCCCCAAGTTTGGCCGCAAGCCCGATCTGCAGCCTGTCCCTTACGGTCCGCAGGACCGCGCCCAATATGTGCCATGCAATTCGCCGATCCGGACCATGATCGTCCATGATCTCGTCGAGCCAGATGTTGGTTGTCTGCAGCGTCCTGTCAAAGACATCCAAACCGGTAGCGCTCATCATCGCCTCCTCATCAAATTCATGTCTGGTTTCGAAACGATGCTCAGGGACAATCGTTTCGCTATCTGTCGACAAAATTGGCTCGGCCTGTGATCCGGCTCTGCCCCGGGATCCACGGTAGCGGTCTTGGTTGCGCCGGAACCCCTTCCGAAGCAGTTCGTTCCTGGGTGGGCGGCTTTGAGGAGCTGGTTGGGGGGAGCGCGTCCTGAACGGATTTTTTGCGATGCCTGCAAGGAAGACAAAAACCAATGAAGGCGAGAACCGACAGCAACTCCTGCAGATGATGACGACGGAGCATTTGGTGCTGGGGACCGCCAGGGCGGCGACTATTCAGGAGGCGAATCAGCGCGCAAATTTGTTCCTGACTTCGGTATCCAGCGCCACGATCGCCCTTGCTTTCGTGGCCCAGGTGACGAGGATGGGGCTTCCTTTCATGCTGTTCAGCCTGATCCTGTTGCCGTGCCTCTACTTCATTGGGCTGGTGACATTCGTCAGGGCTGTGCAGGTGGCCATCGAAGACATGGTCCACGCCCGCGGCATGGCACGCATCAGGCACTGCTACACCGAGCTCACCCCTTCGATGGCGCGCTATCTGGTTCACTCCACCCATGACAACCAAACGGCTCTGCTGGCCGATGTCGGCCTCAAGCCAAGGCCCTGGCAAGCGTTCGCCGGAACCGCAGGGATGGTGAATGTCGTCAACGGTGCCATCGCCGGTGTCTTTGCCGGCGTGATGCTCAAGGTTGTCGTTGGCTCGACGGCCAGTCTCGCCGTGACTGTCGGCATTCTAGCTTTTGCGGTGAGCAACTGGTGCCTGTGGCAACATCACAGGCGCAGTTGGGCAAGCGCGGAACACAAGCTGAAGGTGCTGTTTCCAAACGTGCCGGACAGCGACGGCAAGGCGCGGATCGGATAACCCGTTCGAGAGGGCAGGAGCATCAACTCGCGCTAGAGCGTTTCACGTTTTGACGGAAGCGTACCCGGCTTTTGCGAAGTAGTTTTTGCATTCGGCTGCCTCGATGGTTTCGACGAGGTGGCCGATGTGGCGCCACGTGTCCTCGACGGTGCGTTTCTGA
>NZ_RZPW01000216.1:0-8645 GCF_003998455.1 Mesorhizobium sp. M7A.F.Ca.CA.001.08.2.1
ATGTTTCTGATTTCTTGGCCCGCAGGCGCGCGAGCCTGTCGAGCCGCGAGATCGGCAAGTTCAGGCCCGCCAATGGCTTCGGCCACGGAGACGAAAGAAGCCCCCTGCGCTCGAAGCTCCTGAACATGTCGCAGCCGAGTTTCCACAGCGGCGAGATCTGCGTTTGACATCGACAATTGCTGGCTGAGGTCGGCCCGTTCCCTGGCTGCATTGTCCGCCGAGCCTTGGTCGATGGCTCCGTGGCTCAACCGATATTTCTCAAGGCGGTCGGCCGCTGCCTGCAGATCGTTTTGCAGCCTGGGCAGGCTGGTGGTGATCGCATCGAGTTCTTGCTGGTCGGATGCCTGCCTTCTCCTTATCAGATTGTCGACATAGACCTGAGCGAATGTGTTGGCCACGAGCGCCGCCCGCGCGGGACTGTCATCGGCGAAAGCGACGGAGACTACTCTCGATCGCAGCTCCTGCCCGACCCGCATTCCTTGCCGCAAGGCTCTCAATTCGGAGGCATCCTCGGCCTGTGAATCGCTGATTGTTTTGTCCGCTCCTGGCCACAGTCGGTCCAGTAGACCACCGGCAAGCGAGCGTGTCCTCGGGGGAGGGATGGCAGACGGCTCAAGCCGGGAATTCCCGCTAGCGGAATTGTCCTGTCCGGTTTCAGCCGCACCTGTCTTGCGCAGTGCCGCCATGACGCGGCGCAGATGGTCTTGCGACGATAGCATCGTGATGTGGTCATCTATGCTTGAATCGACGAGGTCCTGCGAAGACGGGGCGCCGACGGGCAGTGAACCGCGCGATGGGGCGTCGATGATAAGCTGAGTAGTTGCCTCGTAGAGAACCGGGCGAAGACTTCCCAGCAACCCCGCCAGCAGCCCGCCCAACACAGCGAAGGCAACAATAGACCATTTTCGCCTTGCCAGAATCACGAAGAGTTGGTGCGACGCGGTGGCCGGCTCGACATATTCGCGCAATGACCGCACGTGCACTCTGCCTTCGAGAACCGGTGCTGGTGGTTGATTGATCCGTGGCAGCTGGATCGGGCTGATTGCGGAACCTACCATTTTATACTCCTGCCAGATCGGGTTCATGAATTGGGCCGGTTTGCTGTGCTTGCCGGTTGGCTCGGCTCCGCCAGGCCTGGAACATCAATGCGGACCACAATTCGCGCGAGCGGTTCTGGCCATCAATGTGATCGCGCCAGCAGGCGTCGATCTTCGCAGCGTCCAATACGTCACTGCTTTCTGCTCGCATGTCGGCGAGAAGATCGCTGGCCCAGTTGCGCAGCGGACCCCGCAGCCATGCTGCGATAGGGACATCGAAGCCCTGTTTCGGACGCTCGATCAGGTGCTGCGGGAGATAGCGGCGTAGCAATTGACGAAGAATCCATTTGCCGGCGCCATCACGAACTTTCATGTTGGATGGCAGCCGCCAGGAGAATTCGACAACGCGGTGGTCAAGCAGAGGACACCGGCCCTCAAGGCTGTTGGCCATAGTGGCACGGTCCAGCTTCACCAAGATATCGCCAGGCAAGTACCCCGCCATGTCATCGCACAGAAGACGGGAGAGCAGGTCGTCAAGCGGCGGACCGCCGTGGCCGTAGATTGGTTCGGTGGGCCGCTGACGTCCCAGGTTTTCAGCCTGTGGCCGCGCCAGCCGCTGAAACAATTCGTCTTCATTCGATGCCGTGAGCAGCCGGGCGAGACGTTCCATCCGGTCGCTCCGGATAAAATGCCTCGCGCTCGCAGAGAGTGGCAGTTTGCCGATGACATCGTCGCGTCCTGCGCGTGCGAAAAAGCCTGCCCCTGCCGCCAAGGTTCGGCGCAGTTGTCGGGGCAGGCGCAGGTGTCGTTTCAACCGCTCCGCCATGAAGTGGCGGCCGTATCCTGCGAAGCATTCGTCACCGCCGTCGCCCGACAGCGCTACGGTGACGTGCTGACGAGCGAGCCTGGCAACGAGCAAGGTCGGTATCTGCGATTCATCGGCGAAGGGTTCATCCCAGACCTGCGGCAACTCGGGAATGACGTCACGTGCGGCGCTGGGCGAGAGGTGAAGTTCGGAGTGGTCGGTGCCCAGATGACGGGCAACGGCCGCTGCGTATGGAGCTTCATCAAAGCCGCCCTCTGCGAACGAGATCGTGAAACTGCGAACCGGCTTGCAGGATTGAGCCTGCATCAGGGCGATCACGGCTGAGCTGTCGATCCCGCCCGACAGGAAGCCACCCAGAGGGACGTCGGCGATCATGCGTTCCCGCACGGCCAGCCGAAGCCGGTTGTCCAGTTCGTCAACCAGATCTTCGTCGGTGCCGGTAGCGGGGTTCCGTCGCCCATCGGCTGCAACGTCAGCCAGTGACCACCAGCGGTGAATGCGTTGGGAAAGACGGTCCGCGCTGCGGTCTTCGGCATAATTCGCCGCGGTGATGGAAAGGACGGAACCAGGCGGCAGTTTGAACACGCCTCGCCAGATACAGAGATGGTCCGGCACCCATCCCGTTGAAAGCATTGCCGCCGCGGCATCAAGATCAAGGTCGGGAGAGAAGCCCGGAAAGGTGTTGATCGCCTTCAGCTCAGAGGCGAAGACCAATGCGTCTCGGGTCGAAGCAACATAGAGGGGCTTTTTGCCCATCCTGTCACGGGCCAGATAAAGGCTTCTTGTCTTCAGATCCCACAATGCGAACACGAACATTCCGGCAAAGCGTTTGAGGGCGGTTTCAAGCCCCCAATGCTCGATTGCGCTGAGCATCACTTCGGTGTCGCTGGCGCCTTGAAAGGTTTGGCCCGCACTCTCGAGTTCGCGACGCAAATCGCGAAAATTGTATATCTCACCGTTGAAAGTGATCACGTACCGGCCGCTGGCAGAATGCATCGGCTGGTGCCCGGCGGCTGACAGGTCGACAATTGCCAATCGCCTGTGGCCCAATGCGATTCCAGCCTCGCGATCGGCCCAGAGCCCTTCGCCATCCGGGCCCCGGTGACGCAGCGATGCGGTCATCCGCCCGATCGCTTGGAGCGGCTTTATGTCTGTGGCATCGGAAGCCAATAGAATTCCGGCGATCCCACACATTTAGGGCACCCTGGGCTCGGCAAGTTGCGGCCGAAGTGCGGTCGGATTTCCGGCAACGAGGCAGAAAGCCAGCGAAAACCACACGATCGGATGGCGGATGATCAGGTGAGGCATGCTGAAGATTATCGTCGACGCACCGAGCACCAGCAGCGCGTCGAAGCCCGCTCGCCAGGCAACCGACATTGCGGCTCCCACGATCCAGACCAATGCCATCACCGCAAGCAATCCGCCCTGCAGGTAAAGGTCAAGAACGGTGTTATGGGCCTCGAAAGGGCGCTGTAGAAATTGACGGTCGGCGACGGGCGGGCGCTCGAGGTGAGGCCCAGGGCCTAATCCCAGGGACCCGGATTTCAACCCCGTTTCCACCGCATCCTGCCACAGATAGAGCCGGAGTTCGAATGTTTCGAGTGTCGCTTCCCCACCCTGGTCCTTGGTAAGGCTCTTGGCAAAATGGGCGACGCTGGCCTCTTCGGTGAGCGCGTACGGCGTCATCGCCAGCGCTAAAGGCAAGGAACCCGCCAACAGCACAATTGCTGCCAAGCGGGGCAGGCTGGCGCGACCGCTTGTTGCGATCCATGCACGAAGCCGCAATCCGAGAAAGACGAGGCAGCTCAGGATACTGGTGTAGAGATAGGTGTCGCTCTTCGTCAGCCGGCCGACATAAAAGGTCAGGATCAGGCTGGAGAATGCGAGCAAACGGCGCCATGGGTTGCGGGTGGTCGTGGCAAGGTGCAAAGCCAGGGGGCCAAAAAGCGCGCAATAGAGCGCAAGTTGGTTCGGGTTCTCGGACCAGCCACGGAATCTGTCCCAGAACCAGGGGTCGACGCCGGGCTGGTGGGCCACCCCAAATGCCAATCCCAGCTGAATTACGAAGCTTCCATTGGCGATGGCGATCACCCACCAGGCACTGCGGCGAAGGTGACGATCGGCGTCGGGCTCCGCGGCCGCCAGGCATGTGAAGCCGGCCAGCAGCATGTAGGCCATCACGTCATGTACCAGCCCGGTCAAGTAAAGGACGGTGGTCAGGTAGCCGACGATCGTGCCGATTCCCAAAGCCAGCGACAAGATCAGCCAGAAGCTCGCCAGTTGGACAAAAGCGGGTGTGACCTGGAGACGACCCCCGGCGAATATTCGTCCAATCGCCAGAGCGATCCAGATCGCGATGAACAATTCGCCATAGCCGAGCGACAATCCCGGAACGGCCAGTTGCGTCGCGTAGGACATCGCAACTCCCAGGGCGAGCAAGGCGTCCCGGATCATTGACGTGCTCCGCCCCGGTGATCTGCGAGGCTGCCCTCAAGTGCGACAGCAGGGAGCGGTCGCGGAAGCCCCGCGCGGAGTGTGTTTTCGTACAGATCGCAGTACTGATCGACCACCAACGGCAGGGCAAATCGCTCCCGCACAAGTTCAGCGGAACGGGCGCCCATTGCCTTTGCCCCAGCGCGGTCGGACAGCAAGTCTATTGTTCGCGAGGCAAGGGCATCGGCGTCATGCGGTGCAACCAGGTAGCCATTCCACCCGTCTTCGACGACGTCTCTGCAGCCTGGCATCCTGGAAGCCACGATTGGCAGTCCCGAAAGCCCCGCTTCCAGCAACACACGCGGTACTCCTTCGCGATACTGGGTGGGAAAGGCGAATACATCGGCCATGCCGAGGAGATCAGCGACATCGCGTCGTGGACCCAAGGCCAGCACATGAGATGCGTGCCGGTCGATCTCGGACTTGTCGATTGCGAATGAGCCTTCGGATTCTCGCGGGCCGACAAGCACAAATCGTGCTGCTGGTCTTTCGGCCACGACGCGAGGAACCGCCTCGAGGAGGGTTCCCACACCCTTCTGACGGGTCAAGCGGCCGACAAAGATCACCACTTCGGCGGACTGGAGGCCGAGTTCCCTACGCATCTTCGTTGCCGAGGACCCGAGATGGCGCACCGTTGCGAACGCATCGACATCGATTCCGGAACTGCGTATCAGTCGCGAGCTTCCGCGACCGGTCAGCCGAAAGCGCTCGAAGAACAGTTGGTCATCACGATTTTGGAAAACGGTCGCCGCCGTCCACGAAGACGCGAGCCATTGCAGCGCGCAATAGACCGGACGCAGGGCCAAAGCGCGAGGCGCCAGAGATGAGAACGTCCAGCCCAGCCCGTTGATGGTGCGAATAACCGGAACTGTTCCCCGCATGGAAAGGGGCGTCAACAGATTTGGCTTGGTGTCGAAACTCTGGATGATGTCGGGCCGAAGCTCCCGCATCAATCGGCGCATCGTTCCGAGAGCACGCCATTCCCCGCCGCCAGATGCAAACCGGTCGAAGGAGAACCTGTGATGCGAAATGTCATGCCTTAAAAACGGTACGGGAGAACCGCTCGAGACCGCCGTAACGCGAAAGCCTTTCTCTCGCAGCGCGATGAGGAAGGGAACTCTCAAGGCGTGATCCTCGCCTCCCACGCAGACCAGATGTGGGTTCATCTGCCTCTCCCCAGCGCACACGGCGGGCAATCGAGTAACTGACGCTCTCGATGCTGCCACGGCCCGGTTTCATCACCTATGAGCGCATCCCGCGCGAGTGCACGCTATGGGGAGGCCGGGTTCCTGTCCTCGTCCGTTTGAATGACACCATGATGTTTGGAAAGGGGTAGGACCAGTGAGGCGAGATTCCCTCGCAGTGGGGAGCGCTAATGTCCCTCCTGTCTTGCCGACGCAGTCTCACCGGGACGCGCCCACGGCATTGCCTGAAGTGGGCACGATGAGTGGCTGGAGTAAGGCGTGGCGGACCTGAGCTCCGCGGCTCGCTGATGGGCGCGAAGTTCGGACGCTCGGCCCAAACGACTGTCGGCGAGGCCCCAAGACCTCGCCGACCTTTTAAGGCATTCGTCGCTGGAGCGTCAGGTGACCAGGAAAGACGATGCGGTAATCGACAGATGCGGAGAGAGGCTCGCGAAATGGATCTGGTTTGCGCCTCCGACGCCGTCGCTGTCGAAAGAAAGAGCTCCGGTCGAACTGTTGTAGATAATGTGATCGGAACTGTCATGCGCCGCTTTGCCGGCAAAGAAAGCGTCCGACGAGAGGCCCCCCTGATCGAGACCGGCAAAGATGGAATGGTCGAGGTGGATCTTGTCCTGGGCTTTGTTGAAATCAGTGATCCTGTCGACGTTTCCAGAACCAAGGGCGGTACTGAACACGAAGGCATCTCTGCCCCCGTGCCCGGTCAACGTATCGGCCCCGCCGCCACCGTCGATCTTGTTGTTACCGGCATTGCCGTGAATGGTCTGTCCGAATTCGTTGCCGGTCAGATTGATGGCGGCCTTGCCGGACGCCTTGGTGGTTGCGAGTTGCTCGATGTGCGAGCCAGCCGAAAGAGCGAAGCTCACCGAGGCAAGAACCTTGTCGAGGCCGCTTCCTCTCTGCTCCACCACCTTGTCGTGGGCATTGTCGACGTAATAGGTGTCATTGCCGCCATAGCCGGTCATCTTGTCGGCGCCACCGCCGCCATTGATCTTGTTGGCACCACCATTTCCATAGATGGCTTGACCGAATTCGTTGCCGGTCAGGTTGATGGACGCCCTGCCACCCGAATTGGCGGTGGAGAGCTGCTCGACATGTGATCCCGCCGTAAGAGCGTAACTCACCGAGGCCGCGACCTTGTCGAAGCCCCCGTTTGGCGCTTCCATGACCTTGTCATGAGCATTGTTGACGAGATATTTGTCATTGCCCCTGGTTGCGTGGAAAACGTCTGCGCCGCGCGTGCCATGGAAGACATGATCGCTTCCCGACGGGGCCGGCGCGGTGGGAGCAGGGGTGCCGACGTGAGTAGGAGGTGTGGTCGGTGTGCCGACCGGATCACTGACCGGGGGCGTGGCAGGATCACTAACCGGGGGCGAGACCGGGGCATGGGTGCCCTCGAGATTGTGCTGGAGGAAAAAGGCTTTCAGTTCCGAGGCGCTTTCAAGCGCGGTGTCGCCATTCTGCGTTCCCCATTTATAGGTATAGTCAAAGGCCGGCGACGGAACCAGTGCGGCCCAACGATCAATCATGGCCTGCTCCTGGGCAGCGGTGGGCATGACAAACTTGCCGCCAGCGCTGGTTTCCCAGTTGCCACCACCGAACGCTTGGTAAAGCGGGACGATCTTGTCAATCGGGATGCCTGCTTCACCGGCAGCCGCAACCATCTTGTCGATATGGGTGTAGTCGGGAGCCGAAGTGTTGTTGATGGGGTAATAGCCGATACCGTAGAAATCGATGCCCGTATTCGCCGGATTGTAAGCGGCGTGGGCCGGGTCGTTCGGGTTCATGTAGCTCGGCGAGCCATCCGTGCCCAAGTTCATCATCGTGATGAAGGTCTTGGCGCCGGGAACATGAGAATGAATCCAGTCGGATTCCGCCTTTAGGTTTGCAGCGGTTGCGTAGCTGCCCCACTTGCCTGTCGGATCAGGCTCGTCGCTAAGGTAAAACCCGAAAACATTTGGATTACCTATGAAGGGAGTGACTTTATCAATGAAAGACGAAGTTACTCCGTCGTGCTCACCGAGATAAACCAAGCCTTTCATGCCATCCGGCAAGGCATTGACTTGCGAAACGTACTGAACATCAGCCAGATTGAATCCGGCGGTTGCGATCTCGGCGGCTGATCCACCGGACGCGTAGTGGAGTGTCATCCAAAAATCCTTTGGTTGATTCGGTTATGCCCCACGTCTGCTTAGTTGACGGCGCATATTAGGCCCAAATCAAATACGACACCCGCTGGATAGAATCTTTGATCGCCGACAGGATTGCTGCACAGCAGGAGATGTTCCGCTTCGGGTCAACCGAAGTCTTTTAAAACAGTGCCGCAACAACAACATAAGCCCCTCTCATCCGGCTCATTGTTGAGCCGCGTGATTGGGAAATATCCGCCTTTTCCAACCGGGTTATCCCCAACTAAGGGAAAGCCATTGAGGATGCCTCGGCACATGAACCGAGGCTTGCGCTGACGCCCTCGCGGCTCACCCGCCAACTTGACGGTCGAAAGATCGTGCCGCTTGCGGCGTGAAGCGGCCACCTATCGCTGCTTTAGGAGCACTTTCTGCCTTGATCCTATTTAAAAAATCGATGGCCCAACTCTCGTTTGAAATATGATCCGACCCAGCGCATGGAGAAAAAGTCATCTCTCCAAAATATATGTCACCGTTAATGCTGTACAAATCGACCCTGACAAACTCAACATCCCTAGATATCGTTTCCGCGATCTCGATCATTTTTTCGAGATTTTCCGGCCTTTCTACGTTTTCTGGCAGTTCATAACCATACATGACATCAATCTGCTTAAAATCCGGAAGAGAAAAGACAGCCCTTTTATGATCAACAAATCTACCGACGTCGACCTGAAGATAAATTGCCTTGCCGCGAACGCAAAAGAATTTGTAGTCACTTAATTCACCACCAGTAGAAATGTTGTCTTCGACAATTAATTTCTTTTCCATTTTATAATATTGTGTCTCTCGCCCAATATTGAAGTACGACCTCTTAGAGAAATTTAAGAATTCCTCTATGGTTTTCCTATTGAGCGGTTTGTCGAGGAATATAATTTTTCCAGAGGAATGGGTCGGTTTCATC
>NZ_RZPW01000217.1:0-8645 GCF_003998455.1 Mesorhizobium sp. M7A.F.Ca.CA.001.08.2.1
GTCTCTCTCCCTCTTGTTGGTCCGGAGCGTTTGCACCCGCTCCGCCTCTCCTCGAATTCAAACGGCTTCGTGGCAGTGGATCCGCCTCCCATGGATCCACCATCACCGCATGAATTTCCAGCCGGCCCGTTTCAGCCGGCCCGTTTCAGCCGGCTTGCTTCAGCGCGGCTTTTTCGGCGCGCAATTCCTCGATCGAGCGAACGCTGCGCCGTGCGGCGCCCGCCCACTCGCGGGTCTTCACCTTGGATGTCGACAGCCGCTCCCTGGCGGCCGGAATCGCATGGGCGTATTGCGGCAGCCAGGCTGCCTGGGCGACGACCATTTCGTCGACCATCTGCCAAACCTCCTCCGGCGTCGAAACCGCGCCGACCAACGGGTCATGCAGCACGGCGAGCTTCAGAAGATCGATGTCGCCTGATATCGCGGCATGCACCGACATGCGCTGGACGTTGATCGAAGCGATGCAGGTGGCGGCGCAAGCCTCCGGCAACGTGATGCCGGCGGCCATGTTGATGCCGAAACGGTCGACGAAGCCCGGCGACTCGATGATGGCATCGTGCGGCAGGTTGGTGATCACCCCATTGTTCTTGACGTTGAAGTGGCCGCGATAGACGCGGTTGGTCTCCAGCGCCTCCAATATGTGGCTGGCATGCTCGTTGGAGCGTTTCTCGCGGTCGATCGGCTTGGACGCCGCTTCGAGGAACTGCGGATATTCCGTCTCGAACCAGTTGCGGGTTTCGGTGGAGTAGCGGAGATAGCCGCCGGTCTCGCCGTGAATCCAGTCGGACATATCGATCCAGCGCGTGATCTCGTCGGGACGTTTGCGGTACCAGGGCAGATATTCGGAAAGATGACCGTTGCTTTCGGTCGAATAGACGCCGAAGCGCTTCAGGACGTCGATGCGCAGCTTCTCCTGCCTGGAATAGACCGGATGCGCCTCGAAAGCGGCCACCAGTTCATCCTTGCCAATGGGGCGGCCGTTGAGGCGCAGGTCGATGAACCAGGTCTGGTGGTTGATGCCGGAACAGACATAGTCGAGCTCCTGCGTGGACTTCGCGCCAAGCACCTCGGCGATCTGCTCGGCGCCGTGCTGGACGCCGTGACAGAGCCCGACAGTGTCGACCTTGCCGTATTCGATCGCCGCCCAGGTGTTCATCGCCATCGGGTTGGCGTAGTTCAGGAATTTGACGTTCGTCTCGGCGACCTCGCGTATATCCTTGCAGAAATCCAGGATCACCGGAATGTTGCGCTGGCCATAGAGAATGCCGCCGGCACAGATCGTATCGCCGACGCACTGGTCGATGCCGTATTTCAAGGGAATGCGGATATCGTCGGCGTAGGCTTCGAGGCCGCCGACCCGCACGCAGCTGATGACGTAGCGAGCGCCTTCGAGCGCCTTGCGGCGGTCGGTGGTCGCCGTCACCCTGGTCGGCAACCTGTTCGCCTCGACGATCCTGTCGAGGATCGCCTTGATCATCTGAAGATTGTGCTCGCTGACGTCGGTCAGCGCGAATTCGATGTCCTTGAATTCGGGCACGCACAGGATGTCGGTGAACAATTTCTTGGTGAAGCCGACGCTGCCGGCACCGATGATAGCGATTTTGAAACTCATCAGCCGCACCTCATTCCATTTCGAATTGCAGGCAAGGAATGACAATGGAGGCTGTAGCCACATGCCGCGACATGTATGCAGGACAAGCCGGAATCCGGCTCGCCAACCTCCCTGTCCGCTCCTTGACTGCGGATCTCTCTCGCTTTTCGATGGGGATTATGCGCTTATTCGCGAGCGCGACCAGAGAAGGATTATGCTTTCAGGGGTAATTTTGTGCTGCATGATTTGATAGAACACGGACAGTCCATGCGCACGATCTCGCTGCCGCGCGGCCGCCAGCGCCTGCACGCCATGCCGACGAGCACGGGCTACGAAGTGCGCGAGGACGAAATCTACGACTGGGACGGCCGCAAGCGCGGTCAGACACCGTTCACCGTGCTCCAGCACACGATCAGCGGGACTGGCCGGCTGCGCTACGAAAACCGCAACTACCGCTTGCAGAAGAACGACACATTGCTGGTGCTGGTGCCGCACAACCACCGCTACTGGCTGGCTGGAGATGAGCGCTGGGAATATTTCTGGATTTCGATGAACGGCGAGGAAGCGCTGCGCATCCACAAGTCGATCCTCAGCGTCTCGGGTCCTGTATTTCGGCTGCAGCCGGCGACAATCGATCATCTTGCCGATTGCAGCCTGCGCCTGATCAAAGGCGCCGCTTCGCCGGGTGCTGCTTCCGCGATAGCCTACGAGGCTGCGATGGCGCTCTATGACGATGTCTTCGGTTCCCATTCCTTCGCCGAAAAACTAAGCGCCATGCAGCCGGTCATCGATCACATCAACGCCAATCTCGACAAGCCGCTGCCGGTGGCGGACCTGGTCCAGATCAGCGGCCTCAGCCGAGCCCATTTCTCACGCTGTTTCGCCGAGAGCGAAGGCCTGCCTCCGGCCGAGTTCGTGCTGCAGCAGCGCCTGCAACGCGCGGCGAAGCTGCTGACCAAAGCGGATTTTTTGCCGGTGAAGGAAGTCGCCATCCTATGCGGCTTCGAGGAAGCGAACTATTTTTCAAAGGTCTTCCGCCGCTGCTACGGCATCACACCGAGCCAGTTCCGCACCACAGGCATGTACGCGAATTTGCGGACTCCGGCCAGGCGCGGCGTCAGGGCGTTCGATGACGAGGCCTGACGCCGCCACGGTTAAACAGGCAGCCAACTAGGCAGCGCGCAGGCTGCCGCCGTCCAGCCATTCGAGATCGGCTTGCGAAAGCGTGATGTCGAGAGCGCGCAGGCTGTCGTCCAGTTCATCCAACGTGCGTGGCCCGATCAGCGGGATGGAGGGGAAGGGCTGAGCGAGCACATAGGCCAGCGCAATATGGATCGGGCTCTTGCCCAGTCTCGCGGCAAGTTCGATCGCCCGGTCGCGGCGGCCGAAATTCCGCTCGGAGTACCAGACCCGCACCAGCTCCTCATTGTCTTGCTTGTCGCGACCCGCCCGATCGGTGAAGAAGCCGCGCCCCTGGCTCGACCAGGCGAAATTCGGCATCTTCCTGGATGTCAGCCAGGCCTTCCACGCATCCGTGGAGGACGTGACGCAGCCAGCCCAGATCGGCTCCAGCATTTCGGCCAGCGAGAAATTGTTGGACAGCGCACCGGGCTTTTGCTTGCCGGTGCGTTCGGCGTAGGCAATTGCCTCATCCATGCGTTCCATCGTCCAGTTCGAACCGCCGAACGGGCCGCGGATGCGGCCGGCCTTGACCTCGCGATCCATCGCATCGACGAATTCGCCGACCGGCACATCCGGATTGTCGCGGTGCATGAAGTAGACATCGACATGATCGGTCTGCAGGCGTTCGAGCGTCTGGTCGAGCTGCTTGCCGATCACATCAGGATAGCACAGCGGCGAGTGCGCGCCCTTGGCGATGACTACCGATTGCGCGCGCACGCCACGGTTTTTCAACCATTCGCCAAGCAGCTTCTCGGTATAGCCGCCGCCATAGACATAGCCGGTATCGAAGAGATTGCCGCCGGCCTCGAAAAAGGCATCGAGCAGGATCGAACCTGAGGAAAACGTACGGAAATCCTCAAAGCCGAGCGCCACCACCGATGCCGGCTTCGACAGGCCAGGAATGGTGCGCTTGGCGACCGCCGTGCCGCCGGACAGCAGCGGCCGGCCGGAGATGGTGTTGGTGCGTTGCTCGGCCTTCTCGATCCCGTATTCGAGGCCGGCTGCCGCCCGCCATTTGTCCAGCACACGCAAGGTGCCGAGGCTTTCCGCCCACGCCATGCCCGGCCAGGCGAATTCTTGGCCGCCGGCGAGGATCGCCTCGCCGGCTGCGTCGACCTCGAAGGAATAGACATGGCGCTTCTCGTCGACGCTGATGGTCTGGCGCGTACCATCGGAGGCGATGACGTCTATCCGGCCGAGACCGACATCGCGGTTGCCGCCGGCGAACCAGAAGTCCGGCACTTCGATGCGGCCCTTAGTGCCCAGGATGCGCAGGACATTGTCCTGGCTGAGCGAGATGCTGCAGGAGACTTCGGCGACAATGCCACCGGGGAAATGCAGCAGCGCGGAGGCCCATTCGTCGACGCCGGACTGGCCCAGATGGGCGGTGCCGACCACCTTGTCTGGCTCGCTGAAGGGCTTTCCGACGGCCGCACCGGCAATCAGCCGGACCATCGAGGCGGGATAGCCGCCGACATCGAGAATACCGCCGCCGGCGAGATCGTTGGCATAGAGCCGGTGCTGCGGCATGAAGCCCGGCATGGCGAAACCGAAGCTCGACTTGATCATCCTGATCTCGCCGATGACGCCGGACCTGATCAGCTCCACCAGCTTCTTGGTCTGCGGGTGCAACCGGTACATGAAGGCTTCGCCGAGGAATGTGCCGGCCTTGCGCGCGGCATGCATCATGGCGTCGGCCTCGAAGGCGGTCAGCGCCAGCGGCTTTTCGCACAGCACATGCTTTCCGGCCTCGGCCGCCTTGATCGCCCATTGCGCATGGCCTGGATGCGGTATCGAAATGTAGACGGCGTCGATGTCGGGGTCGGCGAGCAGCGCGTCGTAGCCGTCGAGGATACGGGCACCGGGAAAACGCTCGGCAAGCCCCGGCTTGGCGGGATTGCGTGCGCCGATGGCGACCAGCTTGCCGGTGCCCGAAGCGGCCACGCCACCGGCAAAGGACTGGGCGATGCTGCCCGGGCCGAGAATGCCCCAGCGAATGGGCGTGGTTGCGGTCATTGTCATTCTCCTTGAAGGCTGGAAAGGGCTGGCGGTCAGCGCAGCCGCAGTCCTTTTTCGTCGAACAGGTAGGATTTGCGGATGGAAACGGTGATCTCGGACGTGTCGGGGACCTTTGCCGCGTCGCGCTGGATCACCACGTCGTCACCGTTGGCCGTTCTGGCATAGAGGAAACTTGTGCCGCCCAGGTGCTCGATCACGTCGATGGCAACCACAAGGTCGGCGTCGCCTTCTCCGGCATTGCCGAAATGTTCGGGCCGCACACCGACAATGACCTTGCTGCCGATTTTTGGGCTGCCTATTTCGGGCGCAGTGCCAGTCAGCGGTAGCGTGATGCGGGTCTTCTCCTGGCCCGCCAGTTCGACCACGACGCCAGGTGCATCGTGCCCGACAACCCGGCCTTTGATGAAATTCATCTTCGGCGAGCCGACAAAGCCGGCAACGAACTGATTGTCGGGGTTGTCGTAGAGATCGAGTGGCCGGCCGATCTGCTCGATATGGCCGGCGCGCATCACGACGATCCTGTCGGCGAGCGTCATCGCCTCGGTCTGGTCGTGGGTGACATAGATCATTGTCGTGCCCAGTTCCTTATGGAGCCGGGAGATCTCGACGCGCATCTGGACGCGCAATTCGGCGTCGAGATTGGAGAGCGGCTCATCGAACAGGAACACCTGCGGTTCGCGCACGATGGCGCGGCCGATGGCGACGCGCTGGCGCTGACCGCCTGAGAGTTTTTTCGGGCGTCTGTCCATCAGTTCGCTGATGCGCAGGATCTCGGACGCCCGCTTCACCCGCCGTTCGGTGTCGGCTTTTGGATTGCCGGTCATGCGCAGGCCGAAAGAGAGGTTCTGTTCGACGCTCATATGCGGATACAGCGCGTAGGACTGGAACACCATGGCGATGCCGCGGTCGGCCGCCTCGACATCATTGACCACCTTGCCGCCGATGGCGATTTCGCCGCCGCTGATGTCCTCGAGCCCGGCGATCATCCTGAGCAGCGTCGATTTTCCGCAGCCGGAGGGGCCGACGAAGACGACGAACTCGCCGTCCTTGATGTCCATGCTGGCGCCATGGACGACCTCGAAGACGCCGAAGCGCTTGACGACATTGGTGAGCGTGACCGTTGCCATGCTGCCCCTTACTTGACCGCGCCGGCGGCAATGCCGGCGATGAAATGGCGCTGCAGCAGCACGAAGACGACCAGCATCGGCACCGTCAGCATTACAGCGCCCGCCATAATGCCGCCCCATGACACCTTGGTGAGGCCGATCAGCGTGCCGAGCGCCACCGGCGCCGTCATCGAACCAGGCTGGCTGTTGATCAAAAGCGGCCACAGATAATTGTTCCAGGAGGCGAGGAACAGGATGATGGCGAGTGCGGCCAGCATCGGCCGCGCCAAAGGCAGCGCGACAAAGAGGAAGATGCGCCACTCCTTCACGCCCTCGACGCGCGCCGCATCGAAGAGGTCGTCCGGCATCATCGAAAAACTCTGCCGCATGAACAGCACGCCGAGCGAATTGAACAGCGGCGGAACGATCAGCGCCACCCAGGTGTTGGCGAGCTTGAAGTCGCGCGCCACCATGATGAACTGCGGGATCAGCACGACCGCATAGGGCAGCGTTATGGTGCCCAGTATGATGGCGACGACCGCGCCCTTGCCGAAGAACTGGTATCGGGCCAGCGCCCAGCCGGCCATCGACGTCAGCAGCACCGACAGGATGGTGTAGGTCACCGCCACCGAGACCGAAATGCCGATGGCGCCGACGAAGTTCGTGTCACGCTGCAGATTGTTGAAATTGTCGATGAAATTGCCGTGCGGCAAAAGCTCGATGCCGGGGCTGAAGATGCCGTTGTCGGGCATGGTCGAGAACACCACCATCATCCACAGCGGAAACAGCCAGATCAGCGCCAGCGGCGTCAGGAACAGATGCAGAGCGATGCTGCGTCCCAGCCTGGCGGAGGAGCGCGAACTCATTTCGGTTCCCTCGTCAGCCACAGCTGCGCCAGCGTGATGGCGATCGCCAGCCCGGCCATGGTGTAGGCGACGGCCGAGGCGTAGCCGAAGTTGAGCGACCGAAAGCCCTGGCGGTAAAGCAGCAGGCCAAGCGTCTCCGTGCCGCCGCCCGGCCCGCCGCGCTCGGTGATCAGGAAGGGCTCGGTGAACAGCTGCATGGTGCCGATGATCGACAGCACGAGACAGAACACGATGACCGGCTTCAGCAGCGGCAGGGTGATGTAGAAGAACTGCTTGAGCTTGCTGACGCGGTCGAGCGTCGCCGCCTCGTAGACGTCTTCGGGAATGGACTGCATGCCGGCGAGCAGGATGATGGCGTTGTAACCGGCCCAGCGCCAGGTCACCGCGATCATGATCAGCGCCATCGCCGGCGTGACGTTGGAGAACCAGTCGATCTTGGGCAGGCCGACGCTGTTCAGGAGCTTGTTGATGATGCCGAAATCGAGGTTGAACATCAGCCGGAACACCGCCGAATAGGCAACCTCGCCGACCACGACCGGGGCGAAGAAGGCGAAGCGGTAGAGGCCACGCGCCTTCAAGAGCGGCGAGTTCAAAAGCACCGCCATGACGAGCGCCAGCGAGATCATCACCGGCACCTGGATGACCAGGATGAGCAGCGTGTTCTTCAGGGCGTTGAAGAAGGCCGGATCGCCGATCAACCGGCCCCAGTTGAAGCTCGGCGCGAACCGCCACGGCACGGTGCGCGTTGCCTGGAAGGAGATCATGAAGGAGCTGATGATCGGCCACACCCAGAAGATCGCGAAGATCAGCAGATAGGGCGTGAGGAAGCGATAGGCCGTGGCGTTACGATTGCGCATCTTGCTCCTCCTTCTACCGCTTGTTGTTTCACGCCGTCGCCTGGGTCTTCCCTTCTCCCCTTGTGGGAGAAGGTGTCGCCGAAGGCGACGGATGAGGGGGTGTTCCAGAGAACGCAAACGTCTCACTCCGCTGGAGCACCCGTCATCCGTCTCGGCGCTATCGCGCCGATCCACCTTCTCCCACAAGGGGAGAAGGAGAAGCGGTGATCAAGATTTGACGGGCAGTCCGGTCGCCGCCGCGATCTGGCTTGCGGCATCGTCGAGCGCCGCCTTGGCGTCAGGATAGCCGCCGGCCAGATACTTGGTCTGCACGGCGCGGACGATGATTTCGGCGTCGCTCTGGAACTGCGTGCCGCGGCTCGGAACAACCTTCGGCAAGGTGCCGAGAATGTCCTTCCATACCGCCTGGCCGCCCCAGTAAGACAGGCCTTGTGCGACATAGGGATCGTCGAGTGCCGAGACCAGGGACGGTACCAGGCCGAACTCCTTCAGCATCGTGATCTGGCCTTCATTGGTTCCGAGCGTGTATTTCAGATAGGCGTAGGCAGCCTCCTTGTTCTTGGAAGCCGAGGTGATGGCCAGCGAGGACCCGCCGAGATTGGCGGCGCGCGGCCCGTCGGCGGTGAGGCTCGGCATCAGATAGACGCCCCATTTGCCGTTTTCGCCGGCAGATTCGGTGCGAATGGTGCCCTCATACCAGCCGCCATAGATCTGGGTGGCGACGGTGCCGGCGGTGTTGTTGGTGATCTTGGTGCCCCAGTCGGCCGACGAGATGATGCCGGCGTCCTTCATCTCCTTGACCTTGGTCATGGCATCGACGCATTTGGGCTGGTTGACCGTGATCGATTGTCCGTCCTCGGAGAAATAGGCGCAGCCCTGTTCGTTGGAGATCATGCGGAAGAATTCCGAGTCGCCGTTGAAATCGGCATTGGTCATCGAGACGCCAGGATTGGCGGACTGGATTTTCTTGCCGGCGGCGACGAAATCGTCCCAGGTCTTGATCGAAGCCGGATCGACGCCGGCC
>NZ_RZPW01000218.1:0-8630 GCF_003998455.1 Mesorhizobium sp. M7A.F.Ca.CA.001.08.2.1
CCCCTCAGGGAACGCCGAGAACAAACCCGCCCCGCCGAGCGCTCCGGCCCCGGCAGCAGGGCAGCGCATGCCTCCCAACGGCTACACCAAGTAGCCTCGGCTCAAAGACAGCCGACATCGATGGCGTGACTTGACGGCGATCTGGCGCCCGGCGCACCATTGCCAGGCAGTCCCCGTTCCAGGCATTTCTGGCAGACGGGATTTCATCACTAGGGGTAAAGGGGGTCCATGAGAAAATCTGGAATCGTAACCGGAGCAGGCTTATTGCTGGCGTCACTGCTTGGCGTCGTCGCGGCTCATGCCGACGACATGCTGGGATCCTATGTCGCGCGCATTTCCGATCGCGACCATCAGGCGAGTGACGGCTATGCGCTGGACAATGCCGCGCAGATGGTGCGGCAGGACCGCGCCAACTGGCACAAGTTCCACCGCCGTGACAGCGACGACGAGGCTGATGGCTGGTTCAGGACCAACGACCAGCGCGCCGACCTGCAGCGCATGCTGGAACGCGGCGGCGCGATGAGTTCCTCGACCAAGCGCGCCATCGTCAATGGCGAACCGCTGATCCAGGTCGACGTCTACGAAAACAGCGTGCGCGTCAGCATTCTCGAGAACTGACGGGCCGTCGCCGGGGCGGCTGACAGTCGGCTTCGGGGACGGCTGATAGGAAAAGGCGGCGCCTCGGCGCCGCCTTGCCATCGATAGACTCGGCGGCCGAAAAGATCAGGCCGCTTCTTCCTTGTCGTCGTCGTCTTCGGACTCGTCGCCTTCAGCCTTCACGCTGTCCTCGGCGTCGTCTTCGTCCTCGTCTTCATCTTCGTCGTCATCCGAGAGCGTGGCAGCTTCGGTGGACTCTTCGCCTTCTTCATCGTCGCCGTCTTCGTCGTCATCAGACAGGTCAGCGGCTTCGATCGCTGCGGCGGCGGCATGATCGAGAATGGTTTCGGAAGCGGATTCAAGCGCCTCGGCGGGAGTTTCTTCTGTCACTTCGATTTCGTGATCGGAATTCATGGAAGCCTCCGTGGGGTTGGGGAACATGTCCCTTTTGCCACGGAGAGATCATCGCCATATGACTGTAAGCCGGCTCGAACGGCCGGTAGCAGAGAATATTTTCTTCGCCTTAACCTGCGATCCTGGAGAAATCCGCGACCTGACCGGTGGCCGCGCGGATGCGGGCGAGCAGCGCCAGGCGGTTGGCACGCACCGCCTGATCCTCATCGTTTACAAGAACATGCTCAAAGAATGAATCAACCGGCTCGCGCAACACGCTAAGCGCCAGCAAGGCGCCGGAAAAATCATCGTTTTGAATCGCTTCGCCGGCTTGCTTCTCAGCCTGGTTCACCGCCGCAAACAGCGATTTCTCGGTATCCGCGCGAAACAGCGCCGGCTCAACGGTTTCGGCGACCGCCGTTTTCTTTTTCTCCTCGGCAGCCAGAATGTTGGCAGCGCGCTTGGTGCCGGCGAGCAGGTTCTTGCCGTCCTCGGTGTCGAGGAAGGAGCCGAGCGCCTCGACGCGGCGGACGATCTGCAAGAGGTCGTCGGACTGCGGCGTGATGACGGCATCGATGAGATCGTGCCGGGCGCCCTGATCGCGGAGGTAGACTTTCAGGCGGTCGTGGAAGAAGGACAGAAGGTCAGACGCTTTCCCGACGATGGATGCCAGCGCCAGTCGAATATCATTCTCGACCAATATTCTAACCACACCCAGCGCCGCTCTACGCAGCGCATAGGGATCCTTCGACCCAGTCGGCTTTTCGTCGATTGCCCAGAAACCGACCAGCGTATCGAGCTTATCGGCAAGCGCCACGGTGATCGAAACCGGATCGCTCGATACGCGATCGGACGGGCCTTGCGGCTTGTAGTGTTCCTCCGCTGCAGCGGCGACCGATGCGTGCTCGCCCTGAAGCAGCGCATATTTGCGGCCCATGGCGCCCTGCAGTTCCGGGAACTCGCCGACGACTTCAGTGGTGAGATCTGCCTTGGCCAAGACGGCAGCGCGGCGCGCGAGTGCGGGATCGGCGCCGACGATCGGAGCCAGTTCTTCCGCCAATCGCTTGATCCGCTCCACCCGTTCGCCCTGCGTGCCGAGCTTGGCGTGGAAAGTCACGCCGAGATGGTCGAGGCGGGCCATGCGCTGGTCGAGCGGCTTCTTGAGATCAAGCCCGAATTTTTCCGCCGATGCCTCGAGCTCAGCCAGGTCAGGCAAATCGCCCTGGTCGGTCGTCCAGAAATAAAGCGCGTCGGACAGGCGGGCGCGCACCACCTTGCCGTTGCCGTGGGCGATCTCCTTGCCGCCATCCTTGGCTTCGATGTTGGCGGTTAGAATGAAGCGATTGGAAAGCGCGTCGTCGACACCCTGCGGCCGCGTCACAAAGCACTTCTGGTTGGCGCGGATGGTCAGTCGTATCACCTCGGCTGGAATGGCGAGGAATGCCTCCTCGAACTCGCCCATCAGCACGACAGGCCATTCGACCAGCCCGGACACCTCCTCCAGCAGCCCTTCGTCCTCGACCAGGTCGAGCCCGTTGGCGAAGGCGAGATTGCGGGCATCGGCAAGGATGATCTCCTTGCGACGATCGGCATCGAGCACGACCTTGGCCGCTTCCAGTTTGGAAACATAGTCGTCGAAGCGGCGCACCATGATCGCATCAGGCGCATGAAAACGGTGGCCATAGGTGATGTTGCCGGAGCGGATGCCGTCGATCTCGAAATCGACCACGACAGGCTCCTCGGTCTCCGGGCCGAAGGTGCACAGGATCGATTGCAGCGGGCGCACCCAGCGCAATGAACCGGGCTTGGCCGAGGCCGGCCCCCAGCGCATCGATTTCGGCCACGGGAAATTGCGGATGATATCAGGCACCAGGTCCGCGATGATCTGTTCGGCCGCCCTGCCCGGCTTCGAAATGTGGGCGACATAAAAATCGCCCTTCTTCGGATCGGAATGGACATGCGCCTCGGCGATCGAGGAAAGTCCGGCCTTGCGCAGGAAGCCCTGGACCGCCTGTTCGGGCGCCGATGTCGAAGGCCCCTTGATCTCTTCGTTTATATCCTTCGAGCGCGCGGTGAGACCCCTGATGTCGAGGGTCAGCCGCCGCGGCGTCCAGTACTCGCGCGCCGCCTCATAGGTCAGCCCCGCCTCGACCAGGCTGTCGGTCAGCATCTTCCTGAGATCGCCAGCCGCCTTGCGCTGCATGCGGGCGGGAATCTCTTCCGAGCGGAGTTCTAGAAGCAGGTCAGGCATGGATGGGGCTCACGCGGCAAAATGGTCCGGGCGGGGGCATAGCAACTCGGCTGGCCGCTGTCACCCTTTCCGCACGGGGATCGCCGATTTGCGCCCGTTTCCAGAAATTTTGGCCATCCTGTCGGGACGAGACCGCGCCACCCGTCCTTGGATCAAAGATTTCCATGAACCGAACGCAGCGCTGAAGCGACCCACGCTCAGGCAGGGAACATTTGGCTCAACGACCATGAAAACGGCATCCAGACTTCTGCAGATCCTCGCACTCGGCGCCTGCTTCACCGCGCAGGCTCACGGTGCCTTCTCGATGCCGGGCGTTCGACAGGCATTGCGCACAATCGACGGTGCCAGCAGCCAGAACATATTGCCGATCAAAGCTTCCTTCGAGATGATGAAGCGGGCCTGAGACTCGGGCCGCCAGGCCCCCCGCCTGCGTCTTCAAAAACGCCTCACCGCAGGCCTTCGCCAGATTGCGCACCCGCAGGATGTAGCTCTGCCGTTCGGTGACCGAAATCACGCCGCGCGCGTCAAGCAGGTTGAAGACATGGCTGGCCTTGATGCACTGATCATAGGCCGGGAAAACCATGCGGTGCATCGGCAGATTGTCGTTCGATGCCGGCGCGCCGGCATCGAGCAGCGCCTTGCATTCGGTCTCGGCGTCCTCGAAGTGGCGCAGAAGCATCGCCGTGTTGGCGTGTTCGAAATTGTGGCGCGAATATTCCTGCTCGGCCTGCAGGAAGACATCGCCATAGGTGACCTTGTCGGCGCCTTCCCGGCCGTTGAAATTGAGCTCGTAGACATTGTCGACGCCCTGCACATACATGGCCAGCCGCTCCAGCCCGTAGGTGAGTTCGCCGGCCACCGGCGCGCATTCGATGCCGCAGACCTGCTGGAAGTAGGTGAACTGCGAGACTTCCATGCCGTCGCACCAGCATTCCCAGCCGAGACCCCAGGCGCCCAGCGTCGGGCTTTCCCAATCGTCCTCGACGAAGCGGATGTCGTGCAGCAGCGGATCGACGCCGATCGCTGCCAGCGAGCCGAGATAGAGTTCCTGCAAGTTGGGCGGGTTCGGCTTCAGGATCACCTGGTACTGGTAATAATGCTGCAGCCGGTTCGGGTTCTCGCCATAACGCCCGTCCTTGGGGCGGCGCGAGGGCTGGACATAGGCAGCGTTCCAGCGTTTTGGGCCGAGCGCGCGCAGCGTCGTTGCCGGATGAAAGGTGCCGGCGCCGACTTCCATGTCGTAGGGTTGCAGGATGACGCAGCCGTAGGCCGCCCAATAGTTGTGCAAGGTCAGGATCAGCCCCTGGAACGAGCGGCTGGGATGCATATGGGCGGGGATTTCAATTGTCACGGGTGGCCTCGACAGCACAGGCTAGCTTGCCGGCACGTCCTAGAGACACGGCGGCGAAGCGTCAAGCAAAGCACGACGATGCGGTCGCGCCGACATTATGGACAATGTTGAAAGCTTTGCAGGGGCTGGCCCATTGCCCATCTCTCGGGCCTGCGCTCTGTTCGCCTGTGCAGCAACGACAACAGGTTCCAGCCATGCCCAGCCCGATCGTCATCCGCCCCGTTGCGCGACAGGATTTCGAGCAATGGCTGCCGCTGTGGGACGGCTACAATGCATTTTATGGCCGCTCGGGCGAAACGGCCCTGCCGGGTGAGATTACCCAGATGACATGGTCGCGTTTCTTCGATGCCTATGAGCCGGTCCACGCGCTGGTGGCCGAAAGCGAGGGACGGCTTCTCGGCCTCGTGCATTATCTCTTCCATCGCAGCACCACGGCGATCGCGCCCAATTGCTATCTGCAGGACCTTTTCACCACGCAGGCATCGCGTGGCAAAGGCATCGGACGGGCGCTGATCGAGGGCGTCTACGAGCGTGCCCAGGCGGCCGGCTCAGGCCGGGTATACTGGCTGACGCATGAGACCAATCACACGGCAATGAAGCTTTACGACAAGGTCGCCGAACACTCCGGCTTTGTCGTCTATCGCAAGCTCTTCTGAGGCAGCCAGCCGAATACGCGGTTCAAACGAAAACGGGACCCTGAAAAGAGCCCCGTTTGCGTTGAATTCAAATGGCTGACTTCATCCCTTCGGGGCGGGCACCGGCTCCGGCTTGACCTTCGGGGTCTCCTGCGCCGTGTTGGATTCGATCGGCGGCAGGCCCTTCATCAGCTTCTGCTGCAAGTTGGCCAGCACATCGGGATCCGGCTTCAGGTCGCGAGCCTGGTTCCACTGGAAGGTGGCTTCCAGCTTGCGGCCGACGCGCCAGTACGCATCGCCCAGGTGGTCGTTGAGAACCGGATCTTCCGGCTTCAGCGACACGGCGCGTTCCATTTCGCGCACCGCGTCATCGAACCTGCCGAGGCGGAAATAGGCCCAACCCAGCGAATCGACGATGTAACCGTCGCTCGGCCTGAGGTCGACGGCCTTCTGAATCATCGCCAGCCCTTCCTTGAGATTCATGTTCATGTCGACCCAGGAATAGCCGAGATAATTCAGCACCTGCGGCTGGTCGGGGAACAGTTCCAGCGCCTTGCGGAAGTTCGGCTCGGCCTTGGGCCATTCCTTCAGGCGCTCATAGGCGATGCCGCGCTGGTAGAAGATGTTCCAGTTGGCTGCGGTCGGCGTCTTCAGCGCCTCGACAGCCTTGTCGTAGAGTGTGGCGGCCGAACGGAAATCCTCCTTCGAGGAATAGACGCCACCGAGCGCCAGATAGGCGCGCATGTCATTGGGATGGGCGTCGACGAAAGCCTTCAGATGAGTGATCGCTTCTTCGTGACGGTCGAGATCGGCAAGGTTGAGGCCGAGTTGCAGGTCCGAAAGCTCCTTCAGCGGCGAACCGGCGGGAATCCGGCGATAGAGCGCGATGGCGCCTTCGCCGTCCTTCAATTGCTCGGACACGGCAGCGAGTTGCACAAGGGCAGCGTCGCTGTCAGGCTTCAAAGCAAGCGCATATTGCAGATAGAGGCGCACGAACGGCTCGCCGCCGCCACGGTTGAGCGCGGTGGCGAGGTCGAGCAGGATTTCGGAGGCGCCATCGGATGGGCCGGCCACCAGGGGCGCAATCTTGTCGCCTTTTGCAATTCGGTCGCGCAAGGCGACGATTTCCAGCTTGCCAGGCGAAAACGCCTCGGCCTGGTCGAGCACCGACAGCGCCTTGGTCTTGTCGCCCTTGCGGGCCAGGAACGAGGCGTAGGCCTGGGCATTGCGCATCCAGGTTTCGGGAGCGGCACCACCGGCGGCGGTATCCTGCATGGTCGCGGCATAGATGGCCTCGGCCTTTTCGGGCATGCCGGATGCATCAGCGATCAGGGCGCGGTGGAACGACTTGAACAGGCCGAACCAATCCGGCCCCTGCAGCTTGTCGATGGACGCCATCGCATCGGCAGGCTCGCCGGCGCCTTGCTGCGCCCAGCCGGACATCACCCCGGAGATCAGCCGGTCGAGATCGGATTCCAGCGACAGCTTGAGCCAGTACTGCGCCTTGGTGAAATCCTTCTTGTGGAAGGAATCGACGGCGAGTGCCAGTCGCGAGAAACGCTCGACGTCAGGCACTTCCTTGAGCTTGTCGGCATAGACCAGGGATTCGTCGAAGCGCCCTTGCGCGATCAGCGACAGCATCAGGCTCTGCTGCAGGCCGGTGTCGCTCGGATCGAAGGCCAATGCTTGCTTGTAGTAGGCGATGGCGCTGTCGAGGTCGTTATCGCCTTCGGCGATCCGGGCTGCCAGATAGGCGCCCGAAAACGACGTGATCTTGACCGGTTCGGTGGTTTGCTTGGCATAGGCCGGCAAAGCCGAGATCGCCATGCCTGTCACAATTGCCAGCCTTGTCAGCCAGCGCGCACGTCCTTGCCGCATCGTATCCCTTTCAGCCAGGCGCCATCTCCGCGTCAGCGGGATCGGCGTAGACTCGATCTTTCCAGGCAAAGCATGGCCTTTTTGGGGTCGCGCTTCAATCCGCCTCGAATTCACAATCCGGGCACCCGATTAACAAATCATGGCGACAGGCACCAGTTTCCGCTCTTGGGATTTCGGCCATGGCCCTACGCGGCGCCGAATATATCACAGATTCGACCGCTGAGGCTCCGCTTCGACCGCGAAGGGTCGGGCCAATATCAGCCCTCGCCTGGCGAGGCAGACCGCTGCACCAGCGTGTCGCCGTAGCCGCCGGCCGCTATCGTGCTGCACAGTTCGTTCCATTCGCAGCCGCCGCAGGCCTTGCGTACACGGCCAGCCGAAAAGGCCTGCCGCATCCGGCCCAGCATCGCAGCATCGAGATCAAGACGGGCGCCGACGCGGATTGGCCGCGCCAGCAACTCGCCCACATCCTGCGTGGCGAGCCGGTCCCGCTCGACGACACTCTCGTTGAGGCAGTGCGGTTCCAGCTCATCAAGCAACGGGGCGCAGACATCGTCCGGGCCGGAAACGAGGAGGATGTCCTCGCCCCGGCTCAGGCGCTCCGCTACGCGATCATAATTGGCGGTGAAGGCGGGGCTGTATCCCTTGCCCACATAGGTGAGCAGGCAAAGGAGGTGGTGGGCGCGCAGCCTGATCGTCACGGATTGACCGGCTTGGCCTTGCCGCCGCGAAGCGCCATGAGGGTCGCGGCACCCAGCGCCGACTTGAGCAAGCCGCCGACGATGAACGGCAGGAAGCCGAAGGTAACGGCCTGTTCGGCTCCAATCATGACGGCAAGCCATGCTGTGCCCAGCACGAGGCAGGCAAGATTGCCAAGCAGCATGGCGACAAATGCCAG
Source organism: Mesorhizobium sp. M7A.F.Ca.CA.001.08.2.1 (assembly GCF_003998455.1). Taxonomy (NCBI): domain Bacteria; kingdom Pseudomonadati; phylum Pseudomonadota; class Alphaproteobacteria; order Hyphomicrobiales; family Phyllobacteriaceae; genus Mesorhizobium; species Mesorhizobium sp. M7A.F.Ca.CA.001.08.2.1. The sequence goes on from NZ_RZPW01000218.1 coordinate 8,004, forward strand.
CACCACTCTGTTGCCGTTCCAGCCGCGTTCGGCCAGCCAGCCGACGAGGGCGCCGACAAGCGGGAAGGCGAAGAGATAGCCAGCCGTCGGCCCGACGAAATGCGCCGCACCCGCTGCCCCTCCGGACAGAACGGGAAAGCCTACAGCGCCCTCGACCAACCAGGCGGCGATGGTGAGCGCGCCAAGCCGCCAGCCATAGAGCGCGCCGACCAATGTCACGGCGAAGGTCTGCATCGTCACCGGGACCGGCACCATCGGCACTTCGACGTAGGATGACAGCGTCAGGAACAGGGTGCCGAGCACGACGGCTCCGACCTGCCAGGCAAGGGAACGATCCTGAAGCCGGAGCGGACTGAACGACGGCCTGCTGGACGAGAATGCGACGTCTGTCATTTGGATTCCTTCGATCGATTGCAAATTATAGATAATTTCTGTTTTCGATCTATTATCGAATCCACACTTCCCTGGAGATTGCAAGCCCTGGCTTGGCAGAGGCCGTCTAGAGCGTTTCACGTTTTGACGGAAGCGTACCCGGCTTTTGCGAAGTAGTTTTTGCATTCGGCTGCCTCGATGGTTTCGACGAGGTGGCCGATGTGGCGCCACGTGTCCTCGACGGTGCGTTTCTGA
>NZ_RZPW01000219.1:0-8598 GCF_003998455.1 Mesorhizobium sp. M7A.F.Ca.CA.001.08.2.1
CAGAAGATAGACAAGACCAGGCTGTTCGGCGGCGATTTCATCGAGATCAGACTGGTCGGCGATTTCTTCGACGATTGCTATCGCGCTGCCCTGGAATTCACCGACAGTTCCGGCGCCCATATGGTGCCGCCTTTCGATCACAAGGACATCATCGAGGGCCAGGCAACCGTCGCCTACGAGATCGCGGACCAGATGCCGGGCGCCCGCATGCCCGATATCGTCATGCTGCCGGTCGGCGGTGGCGGACTTGCCGCGGGCGTCACCCACTATTTCGCCGATCAGGGCAGGGAAGCACGCTTCGTCTTCTGCGAACCGGCAGGCGCGCCGAGCCTGCGCGAGAGCCTCGCGGCGGGGAAACGGCTCAAGCTCGCCAAGGTCGACAATTTCGTCGATGGCGCCGCGGTGGCCGAGATCGGCCGCGAGCCGTTGCGTCATCTCAAGGATTTTCCGGCCGACACGGTGCGGCTAATCCCGGAAAACAGGCTCTGCGCCACCATGATCGAGATGCTCAATGTCGAAGGCGTCGTGCTGGAGCCGGCCGGCGCGCTGGCGATCGATGCGCTCAAGGATTTCTCCAAGAAGGAGATCAGGGGCAAGACCATCGTTGCCGTGGTTTCGGGCGGCAATTTCGATTTCGAGCGGCTGCCGGACGTCAAGGAACGGGCGTTGCGCTTCGAGGGTCTGAAGAAATACTTCATCATCCGTTTTCCGCAGCGGCCGGGCGCGCTGCGCGATTTCCTCGAACTGCTCGGACCCGACGACGACATCGCCCGTTTCGAATATCTGAAGAAATCGGCGCGCAATTTTGGTTCGGTGCTGATCGGCATCGAAACCAGGGACCGTCGCAATTTCGATCTGCTCAAGGCGAAGTTCGAGGCCGAGGGCGTTCAGTATCAGGACATCACCGACAACGAGACACTGGCCGGGTTCATCATATGAGCGATCGAATGGTTGATCCGGGAAAAATCTTCGTCGCGCTGTTTTCCGGCATCAATGTCGGCGGCAACCGCATCGTCAAGATGGCGGAGCTGCGGTCGTTTTTCGAGGGCCTCGGCTTTTCCGACGTCGCCACCTACGTGCAGAGCGGCAATGCCGTGTTCCGGGCGAAGAAAGGCGACGCGGCGGCACTGGCGAACCTGCTCGAAGCAGCCTTCGAGACGAAATGGGGGTTCCATTCGCGCATCATGGTGCGCGATCTCTCCTGGTTCGAGAAGCTGGTGCGCGAAAATCCCTATCCGGAAATTGCCGCGGACCACACGAAGCTGCACGCCTATGTGCTGGAACGCGAGCCGACCGCCGATGAGGTGGCGCGGCTGACCGAAAAGTGCACCGGCCCCGAACGCTTCGAGATCAAGGGCGATGTGCTCTACCTCAGCGCACCGAATGGGCTGGGCAAATCGGTGTTTGCCGGGCTGATCCCGCGCACGCTGAAAGTGCCGGGCACCGCGCGCAATTGGCGCTCGGTGCAGGCGCTGCTGGAGATGGCCGCACACGCCGGTGAGAAGTAGTTCGCCGGCTAGGCGGAAGTTGGTTTCCAGTCGAAGGTCAGTTCTTCGCGGAAAGCAAAGCGCTTGATGTGATCGGCGACAACGCTTTCCAGGCGCTCGATCGATCCTGCTTCGTCAGTCGACACCGTGACATGCAGCGCTGCGGCATCGGCATCCATGACGGTACGGCCCATTGAGAGATCGATGGTGCCATGGGTGGGATCGAACTCGACCGGGAATTTGTGTGCCCAGTGCTTGCACAACTGCTGCAGGTAGCGGCTGGCATGTTCGGTGGCGACGTCGGCATGGCTGGTCGGCATGAATTCTCCTGGGCAAGCGCCTTTTGCATGGCTGGGCGCCGGCCCAAGCCTGGCGCCTCAGCCAGACAGATAGGCGCCGCCCCTGAAAAACCAAACGGTAGCGGGCTCATCAGCCTGGCATTGTCCGCTCAAGACAGCGTGATCGGCTACCAGCTTCCGGTGTTCGCCATCGAAGCCCAAGGCTCGGCCTTGGCCTTGGCCGGGCCTTTCTGCAAAAGCTCGATCGAGATGCCGTCCGGCGACTTGACGAAAGCCATGTTGCCGTCGCGCGGCGGCCGGTTGATGATGACGCCATTGTCCATCAGATGCTGGCAGGTGGCGTAGATGTCGTCGACCTCATAAGCGAGGTGGCCGAAATTGCGCCCCCCCTTGTAGTCTTCGGGATCCCAATTGTAGGTCAGTTCGACCAGCGGTGCCTTTTCATTGATGCCGCTCTCCTCGTCTTCCGGTGCGGCGAGGAAGATCAGCGTGAAGCGGCCCTGCTCGTTTTCGTAGCGGCGCACTTCCTTGAGGCCGAGCTTATTGCAGTAGAAGTCGAGCGAGGCATCGACGTCGGCGACGCGGATCATGGTGTGCAGATAGCGCATGTGATTTCCTCGATAAATTGCGTTGCGGCGCAACATAGGGTCGGCCCTGTCAAAGGGCAATCGTGCGGCGGTGCGCAATGCCGGCAAAGAACAAATCCGGTATTGCCCCAATGAACCGTGAAAAAAGGCACGGCAGGTCTTGCACACACCGGAAGCCGCAGTGTTAATCTGTTGGCAAGAATCAGTTGCGGTGTTCTTGAAAAGAGGGGGCATTCTTATGGGGGAAAAGGCCTCTTTCATGGGGCGGGACGGAACCCTTGGCGACGCCTTGCAGCGTGACGAAGGCGGCGACGCTTCTGATCTGCTCGAAGTAGCCGGCGCCATCAAGTGGTTCGATGTGGCCAAGGGTTATGGTTTCATCCTCCCGGATGACGGCATCTCGGGCGACATCCTCCTTCATGTGACATGTCTTCGAAGAGACGGCTTTCAGACGGCGCTGGAAGGCGCACGCGTGGTCTGCCTCGTCAAGCATGGCGAGCGCGGATTGCAGGCCTTCCGTGTGCTCTCCATGGATGTCACCACCGCGGTCCATCCGGCCGAGATGCAGGAGCAGCGCACCCATGTCGCGGTGACGCCGGAGAGCGGTCTCGAACGCGCCTTGGTGAAATGGTTCAACCGCACCAAGGGGTTTGGTTTTCTCACCCGCGGCGAGGGTACCGAGGACATCTTCGTCCATATGGAGACCTTGCGCCGTTACGGTGTCACCGAGCTTCGGCCCGGACAGGTCGTGCTGGTTCGTTTCGGGCGCGGCGACAAAGGCCTTATGGCCGCCGAAATTCACCCCGATATGGGGACCTTGCCGGTCTCGCACTAGGGCGTTTCCGGCCGAGGATCTCGAATGGCTTACAGGAACTGGCTGACCGCGGGCGCGATGTGCGCGATTGCCTTCATCGCCGCCGCCGGTGGTTACTTCTATTCCGAAAAGCCGACCTCGGCGGACAGCCGGGCGATGATCCTTCCGGCCGATCCGGCGCCATTGGTCGTGATGACGAAAGGCGGTGACCGCTCTTTCTCCATCGAAGTCGCCGACACCGCCGCGGAGCGCGAGGCTGGCTTGATGTATCGCCAGGACATGGCGGACAACCACGGCATGCTGTTCGTCTTCGAGGTCCAGCAGCAGGTTGGCTTCTGGATGCACAACACCCCGATGCCGCTTGATCTGATTTTTGTCGGCCAGGATGGCAAGATCCGGGCGGTCAAGCACGGCGAGCCGCAATCAGACGCCGTCATTTCGCCTGGTGTACCGGTGCGCTTCGTGCTTGAGCTCAAGGCCGGCACTGCCGCCAGGAACGGCATCGAATATGGCGACCTTTTGCGCCATCCGGCTGTGGGCACGGTGTCCGGCCCCGGCATGCCACCAGCCGACAATGGCGATGCGCCAAATGGCGGTGGCGGTTGAGCACACAGGCGGGATCGCAGATGCAGTCTTTCACCCATGACGGCTTCGACCTTGCCTTCCTCGACCGCCAGCCAGCATCGGGGGAGGGCGATCCGGTGCTGATGATCCACGGCTTCGCTTCGAGCCACTATGTCAACTGGGTGTCGCCCGGCTGGTTCAAGACGCTGAACGATGCCGGTTACCGCGCCATCGCCTTTGACAATCGCGGCCACGGCGCGTCGTCCAAGAGCTATGATGAGGCCGACTATACGCCGGTCAAGATGGCCTCCGATGCCACTGCCTTGCTCGACCATCTCGGCATCGAGCGCGCCCACGTCATGGGTTATTCGATGGGCGCGCGCATCGCGGCGTTCATGGCGCTGTCCGATCCGGACAAGGTGGCGACGCTGGTCTTCGGCGGCCTCGGCATCGGCATGATCGACGGTGTCGGCGATTGGGACCCGATCGCCGACGCGCTGCTTGCCGAAGATCCGGCCGCGACCAGCCATCCGCGCGGCCGGTCGTTTCGCGCCTTTGCCGACCAGACCCGCAGCGATCGCCGTGCCTTGGCGGCTTGCATCGCCAAATCGCGCGAATTGCTGAGCGAGCAGGATGTTGCCCGCATCGCCCAGCCGACGCTGGTCGCCGTCGGAACCACCGACGACATAGGCGGCTCGCCCGATGAGCTTGCAGCGTTGATGCCGAACGCCAGCGCTTTTCATATCGAGGGCCGGGACCATATGCTGGCCGTCGGGGACAAGACCTTCAAGCAGCGCGTGCTGGAGTTCTATGCCGAAAATCCGCTCTGAGCGGAGGGCCAGGGCAGCGAGAAGCAGTGCCGTAGTCGGGGACGAGGCTGCTTGGCATCGTGATAGGCGCCTATCCTGATTGTCCTTAGCCGTTTGCAAGGGCCGCCAGCGATCGCGCGATGTTTTCCCGGGCCTGCGGTTCGAAGCGCTGGCGAAACTCTTGCGTGTGGAAGATATGCGGGCGGGCGAGGAAACTCTTCAAGACCGTACTGCGTCCGGCTCGCCACATCGGCTCCTCCACCCAGTGGTACTCGCGCCGCACGGCGCGCTCATAGGCGTCGAAGGCGTCCGGTGCGGCACCCAGGATCGACAGGTCCATATCCAGGAAAAGACTTGCGTCCTGTGTGGCCGTCGCGTCGTCGAACGGCGGCACCTGGTGCGTGGCGGTGGCGACGATCATTGCCGAGATGCGGTCGAGACGTGAAGGAGCTGCGCGGCCCGCCAGCTTTTTCTCGGCAAGGGCGGCACTTTGCGCCTCATTGTCCTTGGCCTTGCTGTCATAGACGGCATCGTGGAACCAGATCGCCGCTTCGATCGCCTCGGGATCGGCGAGCAACCTTCGATAGTCGCCAGCCAGCGCCAGCATCGCCTCGATATGGGCAAGGTTGTGGTAGTGGCGGCCCTGTGCCCGGTAGAGCCCTGAGAGCTCGCTTTTCAGCGCGTCGTCGATCAAGGGTTCGTTTTCCATGGCTGCTTGAATTCCCGCGAACCAAATCCATTTGACAAAGCACTAAGGAAAATTGAGTTCAATCGTGCTATGATCTGGCTTATATGTGCGGCCAGGCAGCAGGCAAGCACAACAGGCAAGCCAGGCAGGACGCAGGACGAGACGGCGATGAACAGCATCAGCATTTCCCGACACAGCGCATTGAAGCCGGTCGATCCGATCTGGCGTTCGATCCGCGACGAGGCCATGGAGGCTGTCAACCGCGACCCGCTGCTCGCTGCATTCCTCTATTCGACCATCCTCAACCAGGACAGCCTGGAAGAAGCAGTCATTCATCGGCTGGCCGAGCGGCTGGCGCACCAGGACATCGGCTCCGATCTCATCCGCCAGACCTTCAAGTCCATGCTGGCCGACGACAAGGAGTGGCCGACGACGGTACGTGTCGACATCCAGGCCTATTACGATCGCGATCCTGCCTGCGACCGCTTCATCATGCCGGTGCTCTATTTCAAGGGGTTCCACGCCATCCAGACGCATCGGCTGGCGCATTGGCTGTGGAACCAGGGGCGCAAGGATTTCGCGCTCTATCTGCAGAGCCGCTCGTCCTCGGTCTTCCAGACCGACATCAACCCGGCCGCCCGCATCGGCAAGGGCATCTTCATCGACCACGCAACCGGCCTCGTGGTCGGCGAGACCGCGGTCATCGAGGATGACGTGTCGATCCTGCATGGCGTGACGCTGGGCGGCACCGGCAAGGCCGGCGGCGACCGCCACCCCAAGATCCGCTACGGCGTGCTGATCGGCGCCGGCGCCAAGATACTCGGCAACATCGAAATCGGCCATTGCTCGAAGATAGCGGCCGGCTCGGTGGTGCTGTCGCCCGTACCGCACAACAAGACGGTTGCCGGCGTGCCGGCCCGCGTCGTCGGCGAGACCGGCTGCGATCAGCCGTCGCGCCAGATGGACCAGCTTTTGCCGTCGCAGACGATGGATCAGGTCGTCAGTTTCGACATCTGATCGTCATATGTCCGCTGCCTGAGGCCGTGGGCAGACATGGGCGATTGTTCTCGCCCAAGGTCTTTTGAGATTCAGGTCAGGCCGAGCCGAAAATGGTGGGTTCCGAGAACCGGAGCGGAGCGTACGTTTGGGTACGTGAGCACAGTTCTACCGCGACGCGGTAGAACGGGGAAGCGCAGGAAACCGCCATTTGCAGGCCGGCCTCACGTGAATATCAACAGACCTTAATCAGGCCGCTTGCCTTTACATCACCATTGTCGACGTGCCAGAAGCGCGTTCGAACGAGCAAGCCCGATGATCGGAGAAGACTGTTGAAGCCGGACGAAATCAGAAAGCTGGACGCCTATTTCAAGCGCGTCTTCCAAAACCCCAAGCTCGAGGTCAAGGCGCGGCCGCGCAAGGACGATTCGGCCGAGGTCTATGTCGGCGACGAATTCCTCGGCATCGTCTTCAAGGACGAGGACGACGGCGACTACAATTTTTCGATGGCGATTCTCGACATCGATCTGGCCTGAGCCAGAAAATCTTGCGGTCGGCCGGCTTCATGCAGCCGGCCAGCCGGGTTCCCTTGAAGGGTTCTTAACGTCCCGCCTTCAGAACGCGCCCGGCTTCAGTGGCGATTGCTGCATCGAGCGCCTGCCAATCGCCCAGAAACTCCCTTGGGAAGCGATAGGTGAGGCTGAGTTCGTCGCCGACCTGGATGTCGCGCTCGCAAGGCGCCAGCGATTGGTCGGCACTCGGCCCGCTCAGGCAACGGGCCACGAACGGCTCCTTGCCGGGGCGATTGCCGACAACCAGCACCTCGTTCAGATAGCCTGATTTCTCGTTGAAACCATAAATCATCGTGCCGCCAGGCCCGGCAGTGCCGGGTCGGGTGATCAGCGCGCTGTAGATCGGCGCGAAGCGGCCGCTCATGTCACGCGACATCATCTGCTGTTCGAAGGACAGGAAGACGATGCTTTTGGCTGTCCCCGTATGGTTAAAATCATCCCGCGCGGCCTCGCTGTAGCCGTCCATCTGGGGATAGCGCAGATAGAGGTCGAGCCGCGAGGCGATGCCGTCGCGCCGGGCCTGGGCGAAACGGATGGCATTGGCCGGGACCGTGATGACATTGTTGCCGATCACCACCTGGTGGGCTGTTGCGTCGTCGGTGTATCCGGCCATGGCGATCGAATGGCCGAACCATTTGCCGGCAAGGCTGATCGCCACCGACAACAGGGCGAGCGCCGCGAACCCGTAGAGCACCCGCTTCATCAGCGTGGAATCGACCACGGTAAGTTCGTTGGCGAGCGCTGCCTGCTTCATCTCAGTCCTCGGATCTCGGGCGGCCCGTCCGCCTCCAGTGTCCCCGGGCGGCACACATCGCACGGCACGGCTCTTGCAGCCTGCATGGAACGACTGTGCAATTTCATGGTAAACGGAAAGTTAAGATGGGACCGCTGGAACTCACACTCTTTGCTTTTGCCGTCGGGTTGACGGCCTGCGGGCTGGCCGGATCGGCCATGGAACTGGCGTCGGGCCGCAAGGTCGCCTTCGCCGAACCCTATGTGTCGCCGTCACATGTCTTGCGCTCGCTGCTCGCCACCGCCTGTGCCGGACCCTTCATGCTGGTCAACGATGCCATCGATGCCCGGCGTCAGCACCGCATTTCAACGTTGGCGCTGATGTCCTGCGGCTGCACGGCAATTGCGTGGACCTTGGCGCTGGGCGTCGTCGTGCTTGCCATTGCCTCATGGACGGTCCGTCTCCTAGGGTCCGAGATGCCAGGCTGAGACGATTCGGAGACCAGAAATGCCGCTTTATGCGATCGATGGAACAGAGCCCAGCTTCGCCGATGCGGACTCGAACTGGATCGCACCCGATGCGACGCTGATCGGCGACGTCAGGGTCGGACGCAATGCCGGCTTCTGGTTCGGCGCCGTCATCCGCGGCGACAATGAGCCCATCGTCATCGGTGCCGACACCAATGTGCAGGAACATACGGTCATGCACACCGATCCCGGTTTCCCGCTGACGATCGGGGAGGGCTGCACGATCGGCCACCGCGCCTTGCTGCATGGCTGCACGATCGGCGACAACAGCCTGATCGGCATGGGCGCCATCGTGCTGAACGGCGCGAAAATCGGGAGGAATTGCCTGGTCGGCGCCGGTGCGCTGGTTACCGAGGGCAAGGAATTCCCGGACAATTCGCTGATCGTCGGCTCGCCCGCCAAGGCGATCAGGGTGCTGGACGACGCGGCCGTGGCAAGGTTGCGCGGCTCGGCGGCGCATTATGTCGCCAACGGCAAGCGCTTCAAGGCGGGGTTGAAGAAGGTTTTCGAACGGCCATAGCC
>NZ_RZPW01000021.1:0-20791 GCF_003998455.1 Mesorhizobium sp. M7A.F.Ca.CA.001.08.2.1
GTCTGACATAGCGCACCGCGCAGAACACTCTCGCTGATGAAGCAGGGTGAATTCGAGAGGCCATTCATCTTTGGCCGAAATGGCAGCAGGCCTCGGGTGCGTTACGAAGGGGTGCGGGGCATCAAAAATGGCCTTCCACGGAAGCGACCGCGCAGTCGGAAATCACTGCGGTGTCACGTGTCTTGGCAAGAGCGAATAAGGAAGTGTGATCGAACGCACCCGGGTCATCCGCGAAGGGTTGCGAACCTTGCCAATCTTCTTGCTGACGGCCTTCACCTGGCTGGCTGCCGCGCGGCCAGAACGCGGCTTCAGGGGCGGTTCGATCTGCGCGCTGCGGCGCTCGGTCCTGAGCCTGTCGTTGTCCCCGCGCGCCGCAGCCAAGTCGCGGGCAAGAGAAACAGTGGCCTGGCGTTGCTCGTCCAGAGCCTCCTTAAGCTTAGCGACACGCACCAAAAGAGCTTGGGCGGCGGCTTCGCGCTCGATGCGTGCTCTGTCGAGATCCTCACGATTCATGACGGCTGTAGTACGTTCCCGTGCCAGAGCCTGTGCCGTCTCGGTTGCGGCCTGCTCGGCACGCTCTTTCGCTGAGACTGCTTTGGCTCGCTCCAGTTCAGCCGCCTGGCGCTCGACGCGAGCTTCTTTCAGCTCCTCAACGGCCGCTGCTGCTGCAGCGCGTTCTCGTGCGAGCGTTCGCTCCGTGTCAGCTGCGGTCCGCTCCACTTGTCGCCTCGCTGTGACCGCGTCGGTCTGTTCCTGCTCAGCCGCAGCCGTACGCTTCATGAGTGCGGCATTGGCCAGTTTCGCTTCGGCGAGATCGCCACGAAGCAGCTCCGTCTTCCGGCGCTCGTCGTCGAGTATGCCGCTCGCCTGCGCCAGTGAAGCCTTGGCCGTGGCGCGATCCTTGGCGGCCTCGGTCTCAAGCTGTTCAATTTGGACGCGCGCTTGCGAGAAATCGTGCGCCTGCCTTTGGGCTTGCTCCTGCTCGAGATGAGCAGCGGGCATCTCCTTAAGGACATAGCTGGCGCCCTCGCTCAGCATCGTGCGGACCTCTCCCGCAATGCGCCGCATCGCGTCAAGAGTGCGGGCTGCCGCGAGTTCATTGCGCAACCGCTCCTCGCGCGCGTCATCGGCAGCTGCCATGCTTGCCCTCAGCGTGTGGATCTGCTTGCTCGCCTCGAGGAGCGCTCCCTGCAGAGCGGCGCTCCTGGCACGCTCGCCTTCCGCCGCCCGGTGCTCCTGGTCGGCCAATTGTCTCGCAGCGGCAGCCTGAGCACGATCCGTCCCGGTTTGCGCCTGGTTAGCCGTGAGATCCGGGCCAAGCAATTCGGCACTCGCCTGAAATCCCAACGGGCGCGAAAGGTCTCGATGGGCCTGGTCTTGGGTTTGCGAGATGGCGGAAGCGCTTTCGACCCAGATTTGTCTCGTCATCGCATAGCCAATCGGCGCGGCCAGACAAATGGCGGCGAGACCCAAGCGCGATACAAGAACGATCGGCCTGCGAACGACAGGGTTTGACGCAGGCGCCATGGCCGGGTCGGGATCTCTCATCTGAGCTGTGAAATTCAAACCGCGATCCGCAGCATAGGCCAACGGAGCAGTTTTTGGCGGTGAAGCCTTATGGCGCAATTGGTTCCATGCCGACCCGCAAATCCGCTTCCCACGTTCCGCGATCGCGCTGATGGATGCTGCAAGCCGGCCAGACTGCACTCTGTTCGGTGCAGGAGCACCGGTCTCGACCACTGACGAGCACCCGCTGGGTTCGGATGTCGCGGCGAAATGTTCGATTCGCACTCCGAACCGAGAGTAGTTGGTATTTTGAGCCCGAACATTCAGGCCGACCGCATGCAAGGGGTTGGCAGCCTTGGAAGAAGCAGGCCCGGCGACAAGTCCGGCCGGGCTTTCCCATTCCCAAGAAGCCTCGTCGGCAATACCGGATTTGCCTTCGTCAAACGCTGCAAGGCGGCGCCGTCGCACCGCGGCAAGGCTACGCCGGAGCACAAGATAGACGCCCACCGATGCAAGCGTCACCACTGCGCTCAGAATGGCCAGATTTACGTCGTTTGCATACATTTCGGCAAGATAATTTGGCATTGCCGTGCCCGTGCGTTCTGGTGGTATTGCCAAGTTCATAAAGCGATGTCTGGTCATTCGCCTTGGTATTCGCCAAGGCCTTACCGCTCTCGGAGCGTCGCTTTCTTCGGGATCCTTCTGGTCCTTGCGAATTGTTGCGGATGGCGGGGCGCCGGTCGCGTGCCGATAGATCGCCGCAGTTGATATTCCGTAGCGGGCAATGGCCGACCAAGGACGCATGCAGGGCTCTGAAACGCCGGTTTGCGCCTCTGCATAGCAACCTCGCGAGAGTTCGCCGGTGCGGACAATTCGCCATTTCCGGGCTTAGGACTGTCCATCATGAACTTTAAGCTAGGTCACAGCGCACCACGGTCAACCATCAGCTCCTAATGATCCTGCAGGCAGCCTTCGGCCAGACAAAAGGGCCATTGTAGTGCCCGCTCTTCGTAGCGAAGCTGATCGTTCCTTGTTCGGTGATGCATTCCCGCCGAGATTAGAATTCGTCGTACTGTTTCAAGTACGACGTCAATTTCCTAAGCTGATGAAAAGCATGGTGATCCCGACAGGAATCGAACCTGTGACCTACAGATTAGGAATCTGCCGCTCTATCCTACTGAGCTACGGGACCACGCGGCCAGACACATAGCCGCTTCGGATCGTTTCGCCAAGAGGCCGGCCGAAGGCAATTCGGCCGGCCTGCGCTGCCGCTGTCAGGCGGCCAGCGCGGTTTCAGCCAGTTTCACCCAGTAGCTCATGCCGTGCGGGATGACCTCGTCGTTGAAATCGTAGGCCGGGTGGTGCAGACCGGCGGTGTCGCCATTGCCGATGAAGATGAAGGCGCCGGGGCGGGCTTCGAGCATGTAGGAGAAATCCTCGCCGCCCATCACCGGCTGGATGCCGCGGTGGACATGGGCGTCGCCGGCGACACTCATCGCGACGTCACCGGCAAACACCGTCTCTTCCGCGTGGTTGAAGGTCACGGGATAATTCGCCTGGTAGTCGACCTCGATCCTGGCCCCGAACGCGGTCGCCAGCCCGTCGCAAATGCTGCGGATGCGCTCTTCGGACTTCTTGGCGATTTCTTTTCGCAAGGTGCGCACGGTGCCGGCGATTTCGGCGGTTTCGGGGATGATGTTGTAGGCGTCACCGGCGTGGAACTTGGTCACCGACACCACCACGGCCTCGACCGGATCGGTGCTGCGCGAGGCGATCGTCTGCAAGGCGCCGACCAGTTGGCTGGTGATGACGATCGGGTCGATCGTGCCGTGCGGCATCGCCGCGTGGCCGCCCTTGCCGTGCACGGTGATGGTGAATTCGGCGGTCGCCGCCATGATCGGGCCCGGGCGAATGGCGAACTGCCCGACAGGCAGGCCCGGCATGTTGTGCATGCCGAACACCCTGGAGATGTCGAAACGCTCCATCATGCCATCCTTGACCATCTCGTTGCCGCCGCCGCCGCCCTCTTCGGCCGGCTGGAAGATCACCGCCACCGAACCGGTGAAGTTGCGCGTCTCGGCGAGGTATTTGGCCGCACCCAGCAGCATCGCCGTGTGGCCGTCATGGCCGCAGGCATGCATCTTGCCGGGGATGGTCGAGGCGTAGGGTTTTCCTGATATCTCGTTGAGCGGCAGCGCGTCCATGTCGGCGCGCAGGCCGATGGTGGGACCTTCGCCCTGGCGGCCGCGGATGATGCCGACCACGCCGGTCTTGCCGAGCCCGGTGACCACATCGTCACAGCCGAAAGCCTTCAGCTTCTCGGTGACGAAGGCGGCGGTCTTGAAGACGTCGAAGTTCAGTTCTGGCGTCTGATGCAGATGCTGGCGCCAGCCGGCAACTTCGTCCTGCATTTCGGCGGCACGGTTCAGGATTGGCATGATGGTTCCATCTCGCTGTTGGGACGGCGGGTGTTGGCCGCTGCCTTGCAATTGTGATCGCCAGGCACTTTGCCATCTTGGCGTCACATAGAGTAAATAGCACCGCAACAATGGGGTCCGGTTTTTGAGGGTCGGACCATATGCTGGCGATCGCGTAATGAAATCTTACGGAGCCAGGGGCGACTACGGCAAGAGGCGATTTCGGATTTGATCATGCGGTACAGGCATTTCCTCAAACTATTCTCGGCTGGCACAATCGCGCTGTCGGTTGTGGCCGGGCCGGCGCTGGCCAATCCGGTGGTCGTGTTCGACCTCGGCAGCGGCAAGATCCTGCAGCATCAGGATGCGTTCAAGCGCTGGTATCCGGCGTCGCTGAGCAAGCTGATGACCGCTTACGTCACCTTTCGGGCGATCGCGGCCGGCGAGGTACAGCTCGATTCGCCGATCAAGGTGACCAAACACTCCGCCGCCGAGCCGCCAAGCAAGATGGGCTTCAAGCCGGGCTCGGTGATGCGGCTCGACAATGCGCTGAAGATGATGCTGGTCAAATCGGCCAACGACATTGCCATGGCTGTCGGCGAAAATGTCGGCGGTTCGCAGGCGGCCTTTGCCGACCGGATGAACGCCGAGGCGACCCGGCTCGGCATGAACGGCACGCATTTCGTCAATCCGAACGGGCTCTATTCGCCGGATCAGTACACGACGGCGCGCGACCTCGCCGTGCTGGTGATGGCGATCCGCCGCGAATTTCCGCAATATGTGCCGTGGTTCTCGATCGAGGGCCTTGCCGTCGGCAAGAAGGCGATCCCCAACTACAATCTCTTGATCGGCCGCTATCCCGGCGCCGATGGCATGAAGACCGGCTTTGTCTGCCCCTCCGGCTTCAACATGATCGGTTCGGCGACGCGCAACGGGCGCACGCTGGTCGCGGTTGTGCTTGGCGAGAAGTCGGCGGTCACCCGCGCCGAGACGGCGGCAAAACTGCTCGATCAGGGGTTCGACACGCCTGTCGCCGGCTCGGCCACCGTCACCACGCTGGCGCCCTATGGCGACACGGTCTCACCCAACGACATGCAGGACGAGGTCTGCAAGAAGAAGACGCCGCAGGAGCAGTCCGAGGCGCCGCCGGCCGCCGCCAAGAACGTGCCGAAATCACCCTATCAGGAAAAGCTCGACCATGTGCCGACGCTGGTTGCCGTCGGCCTTGGCGGCGCCACCGGTCCGGCGCCGAAGGCCATCCTCGACCAGGGCGCGCAGGAATTTGCCGATGTGCCGATCCCGAGCTGGCGGCCCGACAGGCCGGCACCGGCCGGCACCGGCCCGAAGATTGCCGGCTCCGCCGCGCAGGGCGACCAGCCGGTCAAGGTTGCGAACTAGCCAATGGGCAGCGGCTTCCCGATCCCAGTCTCGGTGCTGACCGGCTTCCTCGGCGCCGGCAAGACGACGCTGCTCAACCGGCTGCTCAAGGATCCGGCGCTGGCCGACACCGCGGTGATCATCAACGAGTTCGGCGAGGTGGCGATCGACCATTTGCTGGTCGAGCAGTCTTCCGACGGCATCATCCAGCTGTCGGACGGCTGCCTGTGCTGCACGGTGCGCGGCGAACTGGTCGATACGCTGGCCGACCTGGTCGACCGGCTGCAGACCGGCCGCATTGCCCGGCTCGCCCGCGTCATCGTCGAAACCACCGGCCTTGCCGACCCGGCGCCGGTGCTGCAGTCGATCATGGCGCATCCGGCGCTGATCCAGGCCTTCCGGCTCGACGGCGTCATCACTTTGGTCGATGCCGTCAACGGCAACGCCACGCTCGATGCCCATGTCGAGGCGGTAAAGCAGGTTGCCGTCGCCGACCGCATCGTGCTCAGCAAAGCCGATCTGGCCACCGACCCCAATGAGCTGGAAATGCTGCGGGCGCGCCTGCGGCAGATCAATCCGGGCGCCGAACTGCTCGATGCCGGCGACACGGAGACAGGCGTGGCGGCGCTGTTTGATTGCGGCCTCTACAACCCGGCAACCAAATCCGCCGATGTGCGGCGCTGGCTTGGCGAGGAAGCGGCGCACGATCATCACCATCATGCTGGTCATGATCACGAGCATGGCCATGACCACGGCCATCGTCACGATCAGCGCGTGCGCTCCTATTCGCTGGTGCATGACGGCCCGGTGCCGTTTTCGGCGATCGAGATGTTCCTCGACCTGCTGCGTTCGACCCATGGCGAGCGCCTGCTGCGCATGAAGGGCGTCATCGAGCTCAGGGAAGACCCGTCGCGGCCGCTGGTGATCCATGGCGTGCAGAAGATCCTGCATCCGCCGGTGCAATTGCCGTCCTGGCCGGATGGCCAGCGTGGCACGCGGCTGGTGCTGATCACGCTCGACATGCCGGAAGATTATATCCGCAGGCTGTTCGCCGCCTTCACCGACCGGCCGTCGGTTGACACGCCCGACCGCGCGGCGCTGGAAAACAATCCGCTGGCGATCGCCGGGCGGTAGCCCCCAACGATTACGGCGCGCCGCGCTCGACCAGGAAGCGATGGCCGCCGGAGACCGCGGCCGTTTCAATCAACTGGTGGCCGCTCTCGGAGCAGAATGCCGGAATGTCGATGACGGCGAGCGGGTCGGTGGTCTCCAACCAGAGCCGGCTGCCCGGTTGCATCCCCGCGAGGCGCTTCTTGGCCTTGAGCACGGGCAAGGGGCAGTTCAGCCCCTTGAGGTCATAAATAGCGGCGCGATCAGCCACGGGCGATATCAACCGCCGAACATGCCGAGCAGCTTGTTCTTCAGCTTCGTCACGCGACTCTCGTCGGCACTCGCCGCTTGCGTTTCAGCCATTGGCGCCGTTTCCGAAGGAGCCGCGATGGTCGCGGTGGCGACAGGGGCCTCCTTGGCGGCCTTCTCGGCCTCCTTTTCGGCCAGAGCCTGGGCCTTGGCGGCTTCCTTGGCTTGCTTGGCCGCCTCAATGGCAGCCAGCCTCTGCTCCTCGGCCTTCTGCTTGGCAGCTTTTTCGGCATCAAGAGCCGCCATCTTGCGGCCGGCGGGCGAATCGATGCGGCCCATGCGTGCCGTCTCGGTGACCGAGCCGTCATTGTTGAGCGACGGCGGATCGATCGGTACGCGTTCGCCGCGTGCGCGGCGCTTGGACCAGTCGGAGACGATGCTGGCTTCCTTGATACCGGCGATGGTCGGCTTGGGCGCCGGCACGCTGGCCTTGACCGCGCCGCTGAACGCCGCGTCATAGGTGCTCATGTAGGAATTGTAGGCGCTCTTCAGCGAATCAGGCTGCGTCGTCGCCGGGCAGGCGCCAGTCGGATCGAATGTCTGACCGTCGGCGGCTACCTGATTGAAGACATAACGCTTCTCGCAGACATCGACCTTCGGCGGCACCTTGGTGATCTCGAAATTGTCGTAGCCGACCTTGAGCATCTTCCAGAAGTCGTAATTCGGGTCGTTGCGGTAGCGCGCCATGTTGGCGGCGGTCATGCGGAACGGAAACGCCTGGATCTGGAACTCGGTCTGGCCGCCCTGGAAAGCATCGCGGCCGAAGGCATAGATCTGCTCGATCTGCGCATCGGTCATCGAATAGCAGCCCGATGACGAACAGGCGCCGTGCACCATCAAATTGGAGCCGGTGCGGCCATTGGCGCGGTCATAGGCGTTGGGATAGCCGATGTTGAAGGACAGATGGTAGTTCGAGCGCGGATTCATCTGCGCCGGGCGCACCGTGTAGAAGCCTTCCGGCGCCTGGCGGTCGCCTTCGGTGTATTTCGGCCCGAGCTTGCCCGACCATTTGCAGATGTCGTAGCTGGCGACCATGTCATAGCGGCCGTTGGTCTTGGCCTTCCAGATCTCGAGCTTGCCTTCTTCCTTGAAGATGCGGGCCATCACCGACGAGGTGCGGACCATGCCCTTGGCCCTCATGTCGGCGAGGATCTTGTCGGGCAGCGGCTTGTTGGCCTCCGGGGCAAAATCCTTCATCGACGAATTGTTGCAGCCGGCAACGCCGAGGGCAGCGATCAGGATTCCGGTGCGGGCAAGCTTGACAAACATGGCTACAGATATCGTCTTTTCTCTGGCGCCAGGACGTTTCCTGCCCCGGCTGCTACACTGCGCATCGACGGACCCTAAGCCCGTTAACCCTAATAAATTCCTTACCGCAAGTGCCGACGCATCCCCCTGCGGCAGTCTCATTGAGCCGAATGCAGCGGCATTTTTGTGGCAAAAATGCTCCGCTCCGCCACATTGTTGCGGCCAAGGGTGCCTGTGGTCAGAGACTGCGGCCCATGGCCAGGTATTTTTCGCGGCGCTGTTCGCGGAAATCGGTGTTGGCGCCGGCGAAGTCCTTCATCGTCCTGGCGATGAGGTCTCCGGTCGCGGCGATCACGGTTTCGGCGCCGCGATGCGCACCGCCGAGCGGCTCGGGGATGATGGCGTCGATGATCTTCAGTTCCAGAAGATCCTGCGCGGTGATCTTCATGTTGGTCGCCGCGTCCTTCGATCGTGTCGTGTCGCGCCACAGGATCGAGGCGGCACCTTCCGGCGAAATCACCGAATAGATGGCGTGTTCGAGCATGTAGACGCGGTTGGCGGTGGCGATGGCAATGGCGCCGCCCGAACCGCCTTCGCCGATGACCACCGAGATCGACGGTACTTTCAGGCCGAGACAGGTCGAGGTTGAACGGGCGATAGCCTCCGCCTGGCCGCGCTCCTCGGCGTTGACTCCGGGATAGGCGCCGGCCGTGTCGACCAGCGTCAGGAGCGGGATCTTGAAGCGGTCGGCCAGTTCCATCAGCCGTACCGCCTTGCGGTAGCCCTCCGGCCGAACCGAGCCGAAATTGTGCTTCAGGCGGCTGGCTGTGTCGGAACCTTTTTCCTGGCCGATGATGGCAATGGGTTCGCCGCGGAAACGGGCGAAACCGCCGACGATCGCCTGGTCCTCACCGAAATTGCGGTCGCCGGCCAGCGGCGTGAAATCGGTGAACAGGCCCTTGATGTAGTCGACGCAATGCGGCCTGTCGGGATGGCGCGCCACCTGCACCTTCTGCCAAGGCGTCAGCGCCTTGTAGGCATCGCGCAATGCGTCGCGGGAGCGCTTCTCGAGACGGTTGATCTCGTCGCCGACATCGACCGCCTCGCCATTCTCGGCAAGCTTCTTCAGCTCGAGGATCTTGCCCTCGAGGTCCTGCACCGGCTTTTCGAAATCGAGGTAATTATACATGCGTGAGCGGACCGATACGTCGGAAGGCAGTGGCTGACGGAACCCTTGAATCCAAGGCTCCGGGCGGTGAAATGTCGTCCTCACATAGCGATATGAGGCCTAGTCGGCAAGCGGATGATGATCGTTGACCAGCCGCACCAGCCGCTCTTCCAGCACATGGGTGTAAATCTGTGTCGTCGATATGTCGGCATGGCCAAGCAATTGCTGCACGGCCCGCAGATCGGCGCCGTTCTGCAGGAGATGGCTGGCGAAAGCATGGCGCAGCACGTGCGGCGAGATCTTCGCCGAGGCAATGCCGGCCCTTGCCGCCAGCCCTTTCAGGTCACGCGCGAAGACCTGGCGCGAGAGATAGCCGCTGTCCGAGGCGGCCGGAAACAGGAACGGACTGTCGGCGAAGGCTGGCACCTTGGCGCGGGCGGCAAGCCAGGTCTTCATCGCCGCGCGTGCCTTGGCGGAGAGCGGCACCATGCGCTCCTTGTCGCCCTTGCCGCGCACCATGAAGAAGCGGTCGTCGCGTTGCGCCACCGTCACCGGCAAGCCGACCAGCTCGGAAACGCGCAGGCCGGTGGCGTAAAGCACCTCGACCAGCGCATGCAGGCGCAGTGATGCCAGGCTGTCCCCATCGCCCGACGAGACATCGCCGGCTTCAATTGCTGCACGGTCGATCAGCCGGCCGGTGTCGGCCTCGCTCATCGTCTTGGGCAGCGGGCGGCCCTTTTTCGGGCTGTCCAGCGTGCCGGTCGGGTCATCGCCGCGCAGGCCTTCGGCGTAGAGGAATTTGAAGAACTGGCGGATCGCCGACAGTTTGCGCGCCTGCGACGTGGCGGCAAAGCCGCGGGCGGCAATGTCGTCGAGATAGGCGCGGATATCGGCGGCGGCGGCACCGGCCAGCCCGCCATCGATCGCGCCGGAAGCGTCCTCGAGGTCGCGGCGGTAGGAGGAAAGCGTGTTTTCGGCCGCGCCCCGCTCGGCGCTCATCATTTCCAGAAAGGCTTCGATGCGGGCCGCGCTGTTCATTCAGCTTTTCTTGGGATTGAGCTTTTCCGGAGGGATGCGCACGCTCATTTCCCCCTTCTTTGGCTCGACGAACATCACCAGTGCGAACATCGTACCATAGGCAATGCCAGCCAGAATCGCCGTTACCACGACAAAGCGAAACAGTGTCGGCATCAATTTTCGCCCGTCTTCTTGTTCTGCGTTTCCAAACCCTGTCCCCTTATGGGACGCCAATCCGGCCAATTCAAGGAAGAAGCTGGGGCCTGTTAGCAACTTCTGATGCAGACCCTGCCGGTCCATATCGGGTTCAAGGCACTTGCCACGCTTGACGCAAACGGGCTTTTCATGTCGATACGCCGGCAAAGAGGGCCTTCGAAATATCCGATGAACGCGCTGCCAGCAAATCCTCCAGACGAGAACCACGCCGCGTTGCTCGGCAGGCTGGGCAGCCGTTCCGTCGTCTTCGTCGGACTGATGGGCGCCGGCAAGACGGCGATCGGCCGCAAGGTGGCGACGATGCTGGCGCTGCCCTTCATAGACAGCGACCAGGAGATCGAAAGCGTCTCGCGCATGACCGTTCCGGAACTGTTCGAGCGCTACGGCGAGACCGAATTCAGGGCGCTGGAGCAGCGCGTCATCCTGCGCGTGCTGGAAAACGGGCCGCAGGTGCTGTCGACCGGCGGCGGCGCCTTCATGAATGCGCAGACGCGCGAGGCGATTGCAGCGCAGGGCGTCTCGGTGTGGCTGAAGGCCGAACTCGACCTTCTGATGGATCGCGTCGCCAAGAAACAGAACCGGCCGCTCCTGAAAAGCGCCGACCCGCGCGCCGTGCTGGAGCGGCTGATGGGCGAGCGCTATCCGGTCTACGCGACATCGGACGTCACAGTGCCGACCCGCGACGACCGCAAGGAAGTCATCGCTACCGAGGTGGTGGACGCGCTGTGCCGGCATTTCGGCATTGATCAGGCGGCTGCGACGGGCGAGGTGGAACAGTGAGCATCGAGGCACCCGTTGTCGTCGAAGTAGGCCTTGGCGACCGGACCTACGACATTCTGATCGGCTCGGGGTTGTTGGCCCGCGCGGGTGCCGAGATTGCGCGCCGGCTGCCGGGCACACGCGCCGCGGTCGTCACCGACGCCAATGTCGCGGCAGCGCATCTCGATGCGCTGAAGGCCAGCCTCGAAACGGGTGGCATCCAGACCGCGGTGATCACCCTGCCGCCTGGCGAGAAGACCAAGAGTTTTGCCCATCTCGAAGAGGTGGTCGACGGTGTGCTGGCTGCGAAACTGGAGCGCGGCGACATCGTCATCGCCTTCGGCGGCGGCGTTATCGGCGACCTTGCCGGCTTTGCCGCCGGCATCGTTCGGCGCGGCATGAATTTCGTGCAGATTCCGACCTCGCTGCTGGCGCAGGTCGATTCCTCGGTCGGCGGCAAGACCGGCATCAACAGCCCACGCGGCAAGAACCTTGTCGGCGTCTTCCATCAGCCGAAACTGGTGTTGGCCGACACAGGGGTGCTCGACACGCTGCCGATCCGGGAATTCCGCGCCGGCTATGCCGAGCTCGCCAAATACGGGCTCATCGACCGGCCGGAATTTTTCGCCTGGCTGGAAAAGAATTGGGTCCAGGTTTTTGCCGGCGGGCCGGAGAGGGCGCAGGCGATTGCCGAAGCCTGCCGCGCCAAGGCCGACGTGGTTGCGCGTGACGAGTTCGAGACCGGCGACCGCGCGCTGCTCAATCTCGGCCACACATTCGGCCACGCGCTGGAAGCCGCCACCCAATATGACGGAAGCCGTCTCGTCCATGGCGAAGGGGTCGCGATCGGCATGGCGCTGGCCTACCGGTTCTCGTCGCGGCTCAATCTGGCCAGCCCCGACGATGCCGCGCGCGTCGAGGCGCATCTGCGCGCCGTCGGCCTGCCCTGGCGAATAGCCGACATCCCGGGCGATCTGCCTGACGCCGAGGCGCTGCTTGCCTTTATCACCCAGGACAAGAAGGTGTCGCGCGGCGCGCTGACCTTCATCCTGACGCGCGGCGTCGGCCAGGCTTTCATTGCCAAGGATGTTCCGGCATCGGAAGTGCTGTCGTTTCTGAGGGAAAACCACCCAAAGGAAAGCGACCGGAGATGAACGAGCCCGGCTGGATCGTTGTCGCCGTCCTTGCCATCCTCATCGTGCTGCTCGTTGCCGTGCGCACGCGCCTGCTTGCCATGTTCGGGTACGAGCTTTCGCGCATCGAGCCGCAGCGTTCCAGCCAGGACGAATTGCGCGGCGCGGTCGACGATTTCCGCCGCGACGGCCAGGTGGTGCGCGAGGATCGCGACCGCGTCGGCGGCCTGTTCGATCTCGCCGAACTCGAAGTCTCCGACATCATGGTCCACCGCACCAACATGCGCTCGGTCAATGCCGACAATGCGCCGGAAGCGGTGGTGCGCGAGATTTTGCAAAGCCCGCACACCCGCATGCCGCTGTGGAAAGGTTCGCTCGACAACATCGTCGGCGTGCTGCATGCAAAGGATCTGCTGCGCGCCTTGAACGAAGTCGGCAACGATTTCTCCAGGATCGACGTGATGAAGATCGCTTCGAAACCCTGGTTCGTGCCCGACACCACGACCTTGCAGGAACAGCTCAACGCCTTCCTTCGCCGCAAGGCGCATTTCGCCGTCGTCGTCGACGAATATGGCGAGGTCGAAGGGCTGGTGACGCTGGAGGACATTATCGAGGAGATCGTCGGCGAGATCGCCGACGAGCACGATGTCGACATACAGGGCGTCAAGCAGGAGGCCGACGGCTCCGTGGTCGTCGACGGTACGGTGCCGATCCGTGACCTCAACCGGGCTCTCGACTGGAACCTGCCGGATGAGGAGGCAACCACCATTGCCGGCCTCGTCATCCACGAGACGCAATCGATCCCCGAGGAGAAGCAGGCTTTTACGTTCCACGGCAAGCGCTTCATCGTCATGAAACGCGACAAGAACCGGATCGCAAGGCTGAGGATCAGGCCAGCCGGCGACGCCTGATGTGCGCCGGGAGACCGGGTGCCGTCATCCCGCGATCTGGCTCGTCGAGCGTTCGTGGATCGTCGCGCCGGTCTCGGCATCCATGGCCGCCAGGCTGACTTCATAACCCCAAAGCCTGCGGATGTGACGAAGCGTGGCGTCGCGGCTGGCATCCTCGAGAAGGATGCCGTCATTGACCTTGTGCTGCAGCCGCAAATGGCGGTCGCCGAGCAGATCGACATCCACCACCTGAATGTCCGGCCGGTTCGCGCCGAGATCATAACTGTTGGCGAGCGCGGCGCGTATCTTGGCGTAGCCGCGCTCATCGTGGATGGACGCGACCAGGCAATGCGGCTGGTCGGCAGCGTCGCCGAGCACAAAAAACCGCCATTTCCGGATCAAGGCCGGGCTGAGGTACTGGCGGATGAAGGATTCGTCGCGATGCTCGGCCCAGGCGTCCAGCAGGACCTCGCGCCAGTTGCCCTGGCCGGCCATGTCGGGGAACCAATCGCGGTCCTCGGCCGTGGGTTCGGTCGAGATGCGCTGAATGTCCTGCATCATGTCGAGGCCGAGAGCATAGGGGTTGATGCCGGAAAAACGCGGATCGTCGAAGGCCGGCTGGAAGACCACGTTGGAATGATTGCGCAGGATTTCGAGCATGGCGCCTTCGCTGATCTGGCCGCGGTCGAACAGCATGTTCATCAGCGTATAGTGCACGAAAGTGGCACAACCTTCGTTCATCACCTGTGTCTGCCGTTGCGGGTAAAAATATTGCGCGATGACACGAACGATCCTGATGATCTCGCGCTGCCAGGGCTCCAGGACTGGGCTGTTCTTTTCCAGGAAATAGAGCAGGTTTTCCTCGGGCAGATTGAGCGATTTCTTCCACTCTGGGTCCTGGCCCTTGTCGTTGGCCGCTTGCTGCGAGGCCGGCAGTGTACGCCACAAGTCGTTGTAGGAGCGCTCCTCGTATTCGAGACGCTCGCGAATTCCTTCGCGTTGCCGTTCCGACGACAACCTCGGCGGCCGGTGATAGCGAAACACGCCCTGATCCATCAGCGCGTGGGCGGAATCGAGAACAGCCTCGACGGCGGCGAGGCCGTGCCGCTCCTCGCAACGGACTATGTAGCCCTTGGCGAAGTCCAGGTAGCTGAGGATCGCACCCGCATCCGTCCACTGTTTGAACAGCTGATTGTTCTTGAAGAAATGATTGTGCCCGAGCGCTGCGTGGGCCGTCACCAGGGCCTGCAGCGCCATGGTGTTTTCCTCCATCAGATAGACGATGCAGGGATTGGAATTGATGACCAGTTCATAGGCAAGCCCCCGCCCGCCCTTGCGATAGAGCAGATCCTGGTGGAGGAAATGTTTGCCGAAAGACCAGTGACGGTACATCAATGGCATGCCGATGGACGAATAGGCGTCGAGCATCTGCTGCGACGAGATGATCTCCATCTGAACGGGATAGGTGTCCAGATGAAGCTCTTCGACCGCAAGTGCCTCGATAGCGTCATAGGCCCGCGACAATGTTTTGAAATCCCAGTCGGACCCTGAAAAAAGCAGGCTGGATTTGCTCGCTTGTCTGGCCATCGGGAACCTCATGCCCTCTTGAGGGCGGCCGGCTGCCTGCCAAAGAGCTGGCGAAAAACCGGATAGATATCGGCGGGTGTGGCGATGCGGCTCATCTGGAAGTTCGGCCATTTCTGGTCGATGGAGTTGTAGGCACGCCACAGCGATGTCCCGTTTTCTGTCGAGCCGAAAATATGAGCTTCACGCTCGTCGATGATCTCGACATACGCAAAATACTGGCACAGCCGCATGAGCTCGCCATTGAGCAGCGAAATGCATCGCTCCGAATCGCCGGCGAAATTGTCGCCGTCCGAGGCCTGGGCGGCATAGATGTTCCAGTCATGGGCCGGGTAGCGGCTGGTGATAATACGGTGCATTTCCTCCAGCGCGGTGGAAACGACGGTGCCGCCGCTTTGGGTGTTGTAGAAAAATGTTTCCTCGTCGACCTCCTGAGCCAGGTGCGTGTGGCGGATGAAGACAATCTCGATGCGGTCGTAGCGCCGTTTCAAGAACAGGTGCAGCAAGACGAAGAAGCGCTTGGCCAGATCCTTCTCGCGCTCGCCCATGGACCCGGACACGTCCATAAGACAGAACATGACGGCATTGGCGTTCGGCACCGGCCGGGAATCGAAGCGGTTGAAGCGGATGTCGACCGGATCGACATAGGCAATCCGGCGGCGGCGGCGTTCCAGCCGGTCGAGTTCTTCGCGCAATGCCGCAATACGCTGGCGCGCGTCGGCGCTGGATGGCGTCGACTCGAGCGAGGCGATTTCCTCGAGGATCGCATCCAGTTCGACCTGCTTGGGGCGCCTCAGCGCAATGCGGCGGCCGTGGCTGTTGCGCATCGTGCGGCCAACATTGATGTTGGTCGGCGAACCTGTGGCGGCGAAGCCGGCTCTGCGCGGCTTGAAGGCAAGGATCTCCTTGAGGTTGAGCTTGACCATGTCCGGGAGCTCGAGATCCTCGAAGAAAAGATCGAGCACTTCCTCGCGCGACAGCACGAAACGAAAGTCGTCTTCAGATGCCTTGTTTCCCGGCGACGATGCTCCCCCGCCGCCCCCGCCGGGCTTGGGGATCAGGTCTCCAGCGGAGAAATGCCTGTTGCCCGGCAAGATGTGCTGGCGCCTGCCGCTGTCGCGGGCGTTGTTGAAGCTCGGCTCGCTTGTGCCTCTTTCGGGCATGCGCACGGCATGCTCGGAATCCGCGTCGGCGATCCTGCCGGTGCGGATCTGATCGCGTATGCTGCGTTTCAATTCCTCGCGCGCGCGTCGCAGGAAGCGCTGGCGATTGCCGAGGCTTTTGTCTTTCGGGTTCAGGCGGCGGTCGATGAAGATCGGCATGGAACCATCCGGGTTCTCTAACCCGCCCTGTTCACCCGCATGTACCAGTCCACAAGGCGACGCACCTGCCGCTCGGTGTAGCCGCGCTCGACCATCCGCTGCACGAATTCATTGTGCCGCTTTTCCGTGACACTGTCCTGCTTGGAGCCGAAACTGATCACCGGCAGGAGGTCCTCGACCTGGCCGAACATGCGTTTTTCGATGACTTCCCGCAGCTTTTCGTAACTTGTCCACGCCGGGTTGCGGCCATGGTTTCTTGCACGGGCGCGCAGGGTGAATTTCACCACCTCATTGCGGAAGTCCTTGGGATTGGCGATGCCGGCCGGTTTTTCGACCTGTGAAAGCTCGTTGTCCAAAACCTCGCGGTTGAGGATCTGGCCTGTGTCGGGATCCTTGTAGTCCTGGTCTTCGATCCAGGCGTCGGCATAGGCGATGTAGCGGTCGAAAAGGTTCTGGCCGTACTCGCTGTAGGATTCCAGATAGGCTTTCTGGATCTCATGGCCGATGAATTCGGCATACCGCGCGGCCAGCTCGGACTTGATGAACTCCAGATAGGCGGCTTCCGTCTCCTTCGGAAACTGTTCGCGCTTGATTGCCTCCTCCAGGATGTACATGAGATGCACGGGGTCGGCGGCCACCTCTTCGGTGTCGTAGTTGAAGGTCTGCGACAGGATCTTGAAGGCGAAGCGCGTGCTGACGCCTGCCATGCCCTCATCTACGCCGGCGGCGTCCCGATATTCCTGAACCGACTTTGCCTTGGGGTCGACTTCCTTGAGGTTCTCGCCATCATAGGCGCGCATCTTGGTGTAGAGCGGCGAATTGTCGTGCTCGGCCAAGCGGGTCGAGACGGTAAACCGGCTGAGGATGTCCAGCACCTCTGGAGCGCAGGGACTGGCGGCCAACTCGCTCTCCCGCAGCAGTTTCTCGTAGATCTGCCGCTCTTCGGTTATCCGCAGGCAATACGGCACCTTGACGACAAGGATGCGATCGAGAAAAGCCTCATTGTTCTTGTTGTTCTTGAACTGCAGCCATTCCGACTCGTTGGAATGGGCCACGATGATCCCCTGGTAGGGAAAGGCGCCGAAATTTTCGGTGCCGTTGTAGCTGCCTTCCTGGGTGGCGGTCAGCAGCGGATGCAGGACCTTGATAGGCGCCTTGAACATTTCGACGAATTCAAGCAGGCCCTGGGTGGTCCGGTTCAGTCCGCCACTATAGGAATAGGCGTCCGGATCGGATTGGCTGAAGTTTTCCAATTGCCGGATGTCGACCTTGCCGACCAGGGCCGAAACGTCCTGATTGTTCTCGTCGCCGGGCTCGGTCTTGGCGATGCCGATCTGGCGCAGTCGCGACGGCATCAGCTTGACGACGCTGAACTTGGAAATGTCGCCGGAAAGTTCGTCGAGCCGCTTGGCCGCCCATGGCGAAATGAGCCCGTTCAAGCGGCGCCGTGCAATGCCGTATTTATCCTCCAGCAGGTCGCCCATGCGATCGGGATGGAAAAGGCCAAGCGGCGATTCGAAAACCGGGCTGACCTGGTTGCCGACCTTCAGCGTGTAGATCGGACGCTGTTCCATCAACTTCTTCAGCCGCTCGGCAAGGGAGGATTTGCCGCCGCCCACCGGGCCGAGCAAATAGAGGATTTGCTTGCGCTCCTCGAGCCCCTGGGACGCATAGCGAAAATAGCCGGCGATGCGCTCGATTGTATCCTCCATGCCGTAGAAATCGGCGAAGGAGGGGTACACTTTCAGGGTCCGGTTGGAGAAAATGCGGCCGAGCCGCTCATCCTTGCTGGTGTCGACCAGGTTCGGCTCGCCGATCGCCTCGACCATCCGTTCAGGCGCCGAGGCATACATCGACTTGTCCTCGCGGCAGGCAAGGAGATATTGCTGGATGCTGATCTCTTCCTGCGCCGCGTTGGTGTAAATTTCCGAAAAGAGATCGAAGACGTCAGACTGGTTCTCTCGCATGATGCTTTTGCCCTCGGAGCCGCTGTGGCTTCCATTCGGCTCGTCTCGCATTCAACTGCCGGGGGGCACCGTTTGTTCCCTTCATGTGAAGAGGTGGCCGCGATCTTAAGGATTGAGGCTACTCCGCGAGACCAAAGCGCTCGTTGCGGAGCCGTATTCAGCGCGGGTAGCGGGTGTGTTGCGAACCCCTGACTGGACGGCTGGGGCGGCCGCGTGCAGTCTTGCCTTGCCAGGAGACAATGATGATCGATCGACGAAGCCTGATCATGGCCTCCATGGCGGCGATGCTGCCGTTGGAAGCGTCGGCCGCGTGGAAAACACGCCGGCCCACGCCAGAAACCTTCGACTACGGGCCGGCCAAGCTCGACATCTACGCGCCCGATGGTGCAATCGGCCTGCCGGTCGTGTTTTTCGTTCATGGCGGCACCTGGCAGTTTGGCAAACGCAGTCAGGTGGACGCCAAACCGGCCTTCCTGCTCGCCAACGGCTTCTGCTTCGTCTCCATCGATTACCGCATGCTGCCGCAGGCCAATGTCGCCACCCAGGCTGGTGACGTCGAAAAGGCCTATGCTTACATCAGGGCCAACATCGCCCGGCATGGCGGCGATCCCAACCGCATCGTCGGCATGGGCCATTCGGCCGGCTGCCATCTGGTTGCGCTGACCGGCATGCGCGGCGGATTGCCGGGCATAGCCGCGCTCATCCTCGACGACACCAGGGCCTATGATCTTGCAGCACTTGCCAAGAATGGCGGTATGGTCCGGGCCTATGCCCGCGTCTTTTCCGATCCCGCGCAATGGGCGGCACTTTCGCCGGCCAGCTATGTCGATGGCCGCAAGCACCCGCCGACTTTCATCGCCTATTCGCGGGGCATCGGGCCGGAGCGAGGACTCCAAGGCCTTTGCCGAGCGCCTGCGCTCGACGGGCACCAAGGTTACGCTGTTCGACGGCAGCGCCTATACGTACGGCGACGCGCTGACCGCGGCCGCGCTGGCATTCCTGAAATCGACGGTTGGCTGATCTTTACGGCACTGGATTAGATCAAAAGTAGCGGCAGGACATTGCTGCAGGTGCTCGCGGGTGCAACTGCTCTGCGATCTTGAGCGGGAGGGAATTGCATGAACGGCGCCGATGTCCTGTGTGACGTGCTTCTGGCCAATGATGTGACGGTCTGCTTCGCCAATCCCGGCACCTCCGAAATGCACTTCGTTGCAGCGCTTGACCGCAAGCCGAAAATGCGTTGCGTGCTCGGGCTGTTCGAAGGCGTGGTGACGGGTGCCGCCGATGGCTATGCGCGGATGACCGATCGGCCGGCCGCGACGCTGCTGCATACCGGTCCCGGCCTGGCCAATGGGCTCGCCAACATGCACAATGCCCGGCGTGCCTTCAGCCCGATGATCAACATCGTCGGCGACCACGCCTCTTACCATCTGCCGCTCGATGCCCCACTCACCAGCGATATCGAGAGCCTTGCGGCGCCGATGTCCAACTGGGTCGGCCGCGTCAAGGGTCCGGCCGATGTCGTGCCGGCAGCTGAAGCGGCCTTTCGCGCCTCGCTGACACCACCCGGCGTCGCGACCCTGATCCTGCCGGCGGATGCCGCCTGGGGCGAAGTCGACGCCGTTTTGCCCGGCAAGGTGACGTTGGCGCCGACGCCGGCCGTCGATATGGACGCGGTACGCAAGATCGCCGCGGCGATCCGTGCCGCTCCGGGGCGGGCCGGCATGATCGTTCGCGGAAAGGCCGCGCGCGCCGATGCGCTCGCCATCGCCGGGCAGATCTCGACGGGCAGCGACGTCCGGCTGTTCGGCGAGGTTCTGATCGCACGGATGCAACGCGGGCGCGGGCGTGTCGCGCCGACCCGCATCCCCTATCCGGTCGATGCGGCGATGGCTGTGCTGAGCGACGTCGATGTTCTGATCCTGGTCGGCGCAAAGGAGCCGGTTGCCTTCTTCGCCTATCCGGGAAAACCGGGACGGCTTGTCCGGGAAGGCTGCGAGGTGCTGACATTGGCCGCCCATGGCGACGATCTGCATGCGGCGCTGGAGGCGCTTCGCGACGAACTTGGCATCAAGCCGTCGCAACACAAGGTGCTGGCGGCCGCTTTTCCCGACGAGGCAACGCCGAACGGCAAGCTGACGGAAGATGCCGTCGCACTTTCGGTGGCGCGCAAACTGCCGGCCGATGCGATCGTCTGCGATGAAGCGGTCACCTCGGCCAGGCGTTTCTTCGCGCTGTCGGCCTTTGCCGCGCCGCACGACTACATGATGGGCACGGGCGGATCGATCGGTGGCGGCATCCCGATGGCGACCGGGGCGGCAATCGCCTGTCCCGACCGCAAGGTGGTCAATCTCGAAGCCGACGGCAGCGGCATGTACACGGTGCAGGGATTGTGGACGCAGGCGCGGGAAAAGCTCGACGTGGTGACGATCGTGTTTTCCAACCGAACCTATGCGATCCTGCATGGCGAGATGAAGAATGTCGGCGTCGGCGCCATCGGCGAGAACGCCAGGCGCATGCTCGACCTCGACCATCCCTCGCTAGACTGGGTGTCGCTGGCCAAAGGCATGGGCGTGGAGGCGGCTCGCGCCGATACGTGCGAGCGCTTCGACGCGTTGCTGGACAGTGCGCTGTCACGGCGCGGGCCGTTCCTCATCGAAGCGGTGCTCTGAGCGCGGGGAAGCGACCTACCAGCGGGTCTTTTCGCCGGGAGCCGCGGGTTCGATCGCCAGCGCATGCACGCCGGCCTTCAGTTCGTCGGCAAGCAG
>NZ_RZPW01000220.1:0-8588 GCF_003998455.1 Mesorhizobium sp. M7A.F.Ca.CA.001.08.2.1
AGCCATCCCAGCGCCAGAGCGCGCCTTCACGGCTGACCAGCCGCTGGCCGGGAGCAAGCAGCGGCTGCAACCGGCGGCCATCGCCGGCGGCATCGACGATACCGATCTGCGCCAGGCGGCGGGCGAGCTGTGCCGGCGCGTGGACCACGCTGGCAAGGCTCTTCACGCCTTCCGGCAGAGCCGCGTCGCCGGGTTGGATCGCGCCTTCGCCCCAATGCACCGGCGCGCTGCGGTCGAGCGGCACGTCGAGGTCTTCCCCAAGGGCTGCACCCAGCGCCGTTTCGAAACCGCGATCGACGCTGATCTGCTCCAGCACGGCCGGGAAGAGATCGCCGCTGGCGGCATTGAGGATTTTTGCCAGCGTGCGCGCTTCGGTTTCGATCCGTGCCAGCTCGGCCCTGGCATCCTGGAGCGGTGGCCGGGCAGCGCTTTCGGCAGCACGGGCATCGATGACCGACTGCTCGGCCTCGGACACGGCAGCCTCGGCCTCCTCCAGCAGCGCCATGGCCTGTTCGACCAGCACGCGCTTCTCGGCCGGATCGGGCAGGCCAGCGACCTTGGAGAGTATCTCCGACAATTCCCGGTCGACATCGGCAAGCTGACGCGCGAAGCGGTCGCGGCGCTCGGCGGTGTCGCGCAGCGTCCGTTCGATCTGGTTGCGCGAGGCGGCAGCCTCGGCCCGCTCGGCAGTCAGCGCGGCGAGTTTGGCTTCGCTTTGTGAAAGCGTAGATGCCGCTTGTTCGAAAGCCGCGCGGGTGGTGGCCTCGCGCTCGGCGGCACCAGCATTTTCCGAATTGAGTGCCGCCTCTTCAGTGCGCAGGCGCTCGAGAATGTCCGCATTGTCGCGGACCATGCGCTCCTCACGCGCGATATCGCCGTCGAGCTGCTGCAGCCGGCGCTCGAGTTCGCTCTGACGGGCGCGGATGCGGTGGGCTTCCTCTTCGATCTGCGACTTGGCGATCGAGAGGCGCTGGAAGGCAGCGGCGGCGGCGGCTTCCGCGTCGCGCAGGTCCGGCAGCCGATGGGCGCCTATGCCTTGCTCCCTGGCGGCGGCCATCTGGGCCGCGGCGCGGTCGCCGACCAGTGCCGTGGCAACCGCCAGCGCCGAACGCGCCTCGCCTTCCTGGGTTTTGGCCAGCGTCCAGCGCAAATGCAAGAGCGTCGCTTCTGCCTTGCGGATATCGGCCGACAGGTTCTTGAAGCGGGACGCCTGGCGCGCCTGGCGCTTCAGGCTTTCGATCTGGCTTTCCAGCTCGCCGACGACGTCGTCCAGCCGTTCCAGGTTCTGTTCGGCCGCCTTCAGCCGCAGTTCTGCCTCGTGGCGGCGGGTGTGCAGGCCGGAAATGCCTGCCGCCTCTTCGAGCAGGGCGCGGCGTGCCTGGGGCTTGGCCTGGATCAGTTCGCCGATGCGGCCCTGGCCGACCATCGACGGCGAACGCGCACCGGTCGACTGGTCGGCGAACAGAAGCTGCACGTCCTTGGCGCGGGCCTCCTTGCCGTTGATACGGTAAAGCGAGCCGGCCTCGCGCTCGATGCGGCGCGACACCTGCAGTTCGTCGGCATCGTTGAAGGCAGCAGGCGCCGAGCGGTCGCTGTTGTCGAGGAAAAGCGTGACTTCGGCGGTGTTGCGCGCCGGACGCGTGCCCGAGCCGGAGAAGATGACGTCGTCCATGCCGGACGCGCGCATATTCTTGTAGGAGCTTTCGCCCATCACCCAGCGCAACGCCTCGACAAGGTTCGACTTGCCGCAGCCATTCGGTCCGACAATGCCGGTCAGGCCGCGTTCGATGACGAACTCGCCGGGCTCGACGAAGGACTTGAAACCGAGGAGGCGAAGGCGCGAAAACTTCATTCGCGCCGCCCGCTAAGCGGATTTCGGTGGTTTTGCGAAAGGAAGTCGCGGCACGACGAGAAGCCGCGCACGCCGAAGCGCCGCCGCCTCAGGGCTGACTGGACGTCAGAGCAGAGGGTCGATGATGGCCGACATTTCCTCAATCGACATCGCCCCCTTGTAGGTCTTACCGTTGATGAAGAAGGTCGGTGTCGAGTCGACCTTGAATTCATTGGCGCCGCGCTTCTGGACCGATCTCACATCGTCCAGAAGTTTCTGGTCCGTCAAGCAGGCCTCGAAGGACTCCTGTGTAAAACCGGCGAGCTTCGAGATTTGCAGCAGCGCATCCTTGGTATTCTGGACGCCAACCCAGTTCGCCTGCTGCCGGAACAGGACGTCGACCATGGGGTAATAGTTATCCTTGGCGCAGCGCGCCAGCATAAAACCGGCTTCGGCGCTCGGGTCGAACGGGAATTCGCGCAGGATGTAGCGAACCTTGCCGGTGTCGATGTACTTGGTCTTCAGGTCCGGAAAGGTGGTCTCGGCGAAATGCGCGCAATGCGGGCAGGTCATCGAGGCGTATTCGACGATGGTGACCTTGGCGTCGTCCTTGCCAAGCTGCTTGTCGGGCAGCGCGCCCGGCTTCATCAGTTCCGTCATGTCCACGGTGCCCTGGGCTTCCGGCGCGGTGGCGGCGGCCGGCGTGGCCGGCTTTGCGGGAGCGGCCGGCTCAGCGGGCTTCACATTCGCAGCCTTCGCCTCCTCGCCAGAGTCGCTGCAGGCCGCGAGCAGGGCCACCGCCGGAATGGCGGCCAGCGAAGACAGGACGTTTCTGCGAGACAAGCTTTGGCCAAACGGGGGACGGTTCATACGAATCACCTGACAAGGGTTGGATTTTGCAATGCAAAGACACGAAAAGGCGAGAGTTGGCGCGAATTAAGGCATCTCGATCCCCAATCCAATCGCGAAACCTGACAAGGGCGATCACGAATGCGAGATATAGACGACGAATCCATGACTTTCTTCAAGACGCTTATGATTTTCTCTCCCCAATAATGGTCGCGCCAAGTTTCTCCAGCGAGGCGCGCAGTCCTTCATTATCGACCAGGCCGACAGTCCCCGACAATTTCGTCTTCTCAGCCGCGGTCAGCGGTCTCAGGGCCGGTCTGCGCTTTCCTTTGTCGGCTGTCACCGGCTTCTGCAGGATCCTGATGCGGTTGATGGCGGTGAAGCCGAGGAAGGCGTTGACCCGGTTGATGATCTCGCCCGTCTCGTGCTGCAGATGAAGTGCCGCCATGCCTTCGCAGGCAATGACCAGCACGGCCGGCTCGAACGGATCGTCCTCATGCATACGGCGCGGCCACTGGATTTTTTCGGGGCGCGAGTGGCTGGCCAGCCGTGGGCCGGCGATCTCGTCCCATGACTGGACGAGGCCGATCGAAATGCCGGCCCGCTTGCGCAGCACCGGATCGAGGATCCTGGTCGCGAGATCGCTGACCGGGACGGGATTGCCGTAGGGCGTTCTCCCTGCCATGTACGTCCTCCAGCCACGACCCCAGCAGATACCGGCCAGGCCAATACAAGATCAATGGCACCAGCAGACCAGACCCGCAAGACCGCATCCTGGGATAGTGGCAAAGCCACATCCGGAGATAGCAGCATAGCTGCATCTGGAGATAGCAGCACAGCTGCATCCGGTGTCAGCGACGATATCGCATCCCGCCTGCTCGGCTGGTATGATGTGCATCACCGTGAATTGCCGTGGCGCATCACGCCCCGTGAGCATGCACGCGGCGTGCGGCCTGATCCCTACCGCATCTGGCTCTCCGAGGTCATGCTGCAGCAGACCACCGTCGAAGCAGTGAAGGCCTATTTCCGGGTATTCGTCGAGAAATGGCCCGATGTCGAGGCGCTGGCCGCGGCGCCGACCGAGGACGTGATGAAGGCGTGGGCGGGGCTCGGTTACTACTCCCGCGCCCGCAATCTCAAGGCTTGTGCCGATCTTGTGGCCGAGCGTGGCGGCCGGTTTCCCGACACGGAGACGGGTTTGAGAGAGCTGCCCGGCATCGGCGCCTATACGTCGGCGGCCATCACGGCGATTGCCTTCGATCGCCCCGCCGCGGTTGTCGACGGCAATGTCGAACGTGTCATCTCCCGGCTGTTTTCGATCACAACCCCGCTCAGCGAAGCCAAGCCCGAGATCCGCGCCCATGTCGAGCGCATGGTGCCCGGGATAAGGCCTGGCGACTTCGCCCAGGCGATGATGGATCTCGGCGCCACCATCTGCACGCCACGCCGGCCACGCTGCATGCTGTGCCCGCTGCGCGAAGACTGCGACGCCGTCGTTTCAGGCGATCCCGAGCACTTCCCGGTGCGCCTGCCCAAAGCCGACAAGCCGCAGCGGCACGGCGCGGCCTTTGTCGCCGTGCGGGCCGACGGCGCCATCCTTCTGCGCAAACGGGCGGAGAAGGGCTTGCTCGGCGGCATGACCGAGGTGCCGACGACAGGCTGGACCGCGCGCATCGATGGGGCAACCACGCAAGCGGCCGCGCCGTTTCCCGCCGATTGGCGGCATGCGGGCCGCATTGCGCATGTCTTCACGCATTTCGCTCTCCAACTCGAAGTCTTTCACGCTCACATCAAAGGTGATGTGCCAGACGGGCATTTCTGGTCGCTGGCCCACGAGATTTCCGGCGAGGCGCTGCCCACTGTCATGAAAAAGGCAATCGAGGCTGCGATACCCGGCGCGACGAAAAAGCCGTCGCCACACAGTGCAAAGAGGCCTCATGACTGAAATACGCCACATCGTTTTCGACATCGGCCGCGTGCTGATCCATTACGATCCCAACATTCCGTTCAGCCGCCTTATTCCGGATGCCGAAGAGAGAAAGTGGTTTTTCGACAATGTCTGCACGCATGATTGGAACATCGAGCAGGATCGCGGCCGGACCTGGGAAGAGGCCGAGGCGCTGCTGATCGCGGACCATCCCGATCACGCGGAAAACATCCGCGGTTTCCGCCGCCACTGGCACGAGATGGTGCCGCATGCCTATAAGGACAGCGTCGCCATCATGGTCGGTCTGATCGAGAGCGGCCACGACGTGACCATGCTGACCAATTTCGCCAGCGACACGCTGGCCGAGGCCCGCGAGCGCTTCGATTTCCTCAATCGTCCGCGCGGCGTGACGGTGTCGGCCGATATCCGCCAGATCAAGCCCGACCGAGCCATCTACGATCACCACGTCGCCGCATTCGGCCTCGAACCGGCCGCGACGCTGTTCATCGATGACAGCCAGAAGAATGTCGACGGCGCCAAGGCGGCAGGCTGGCAATCGGTGCTGTTCACCGACGCAAGGACGCTCCAAGCAGACCTTGAACGTCTCGGAATCAAGGCCTGATTTGAATCGCTTCGCGCGATCCGTTGAGCCTTTGAATCAACGGCATTCGAAGCAATTGGCAGGGGCTCAGGCCCCTGCCCGCTCCATGCCGAGCCGCGCGATGCGGCGAAGCTCGTCGATCGGGGTCAGGCCACCGCTGCGCTCATAGTGCCAGAAGGTCCAGCCGTTGCAGGCATCCAGCCCCTGCACTTCGGCGCCGACCTTGTGGATCGAACCGGCGCTGTCGCCGATCGCCACCGTGCCGTCGGCCCGCACCTTGGCCGCCCAGCGCTTCTTGGCATCGTAGAGCGTCGCACCCGGCATCATCAGGCCGGTGTCGATCAGGCTGACGAAGGCAACGCGCGGCTCGGCGCGCTTGCCCGTGAGAACGGTGAGATCGGCACCATCCAGCGGCCGCACCGCGTCGATGCGCTCGTTGGCGGCGTCGATGTAGGCCTGCTCGCGCTCGATGCCAACGAAATGGCGGCCGAGACGCTTGGCCACCGCGCCTGTGGTGCCGGAGCCGAAGAAGGGATCGAGCACGATGTCGCCCGGTTTGGTCGAGGCCATCATGATGCGGGCAAGCAGCGCTTCCGGCTTTTGGGTCGGATGCAGCTTGTCGCCATTGTCGTTTTTCAGCCGCTCGCCGCCGGTGCAGATCGGAAACAGCCAGTCGGAGCGCATCTGGATGTCGTCGTTGGACGCCTTCATCGCTTCGTAGTTGAAGGTATAGCCCTTGCCCTTCTGGTCGCGCGTGGCCCAGATCATCGTCTCATGCGCGTTCTGGAAACGGCGGCCGCGGAAATTCGGCATCGGGTTGGTCTTGCGCCAGACGACGTCGTTGAGGATCCAGAAGCCGAGATCCTGCATCTTGGCGCCGACACGGAAGATGTTGTGATAGGAGCCGATGACCCAGATGGTGCCGTTGGGCTTCAGCACCCGGCGCGCCGCCAGCAGCCAGGCACGCGTGAAAGCGTCATAGGCCTCGAAACTCTCGAACTGGTCCCAATCGTCGTCAACGGCGTCGACCTTCGACTGATCAGGGCGGTGCAGGTCGCCGTCGAGCTGCAGATTGTAGGGTGGGTCGGCGAAGATGACGTCGATCGACTTTTCGGGCAACCGGTCGAGTGCTGCGACGCAGTCGCCCTTGAGGATCGTGTCCAGCCATTCGGATTGCTGGGGAGCGTGGGATAGCTCGTCGAGAAGACGCACGGCAGACATTCTGACACCCAAGGCACGCGTTACTGTTTACTCTCCGTTATGGTTACCGATCAGCGTAAATATTCCGTGAAGGCCGCTGAATTTGCGAAGGTGGCCCTGTTGGTGTATGCCGCGCCGCCTGAGCCTCCCGAGGCCCCTTCATCCTCCCATTGTCCGGATCACCATGCCCCAGCCAGACCTTGTCATCTTCGATTGCGACGGCGTGCTCGTCGATTCCGAAATCATCGCCGCCCGCGTCGAGGCGGAACTGCTGACCCTGGCCGGGTACGAAATATCGGCTGAAGAGATTTCCGAGACCTATGCCGGACTGACCTTCAAGGACATCATGATGCGGGTCGAGGAGAAATCCAGCATTCCGTTCCAGGCTTCGCTGATCGACCGTGCCGAGGACCTGGTCGACCGCAAATTGCGCAGCGACGTCCGCGCCATAGATGGGGTTCGCGAGGCGGTCGCCGCGGTAACGGCGCCGCGCTGCGTCTGCTCGAATTCTCGCTCGGAGCGGATCGAGTTCATGCTGGAGAAGGTGCATCTGCTGCCGTTTTTCGCCGGCCGTATCTTTTCGGCGCTGGAAATACCAAGCAAGAAGACCAAGCCGGCGCCCGACGTGTTCCTGTTCGCGGCGGAGACGCTCAACGCCAACCCGGCGAACACTTTCGTCATCGAGGATTCCGTGCACGGCGTCCACGGCGCCAGGGCGGCAGGCATGCGGGTGATCGGCTTCACCGGCGCCGCCCACAGCTATCCCGGCCATGCCGACGCGCTGACCGAAGCCGGCGCCGAAACGGTCATCCGCCGCTGGGCGGAGCTGAAAAGCGTGATCGCGGCACTGTCGGAGTGGTCGGATGCCTGAGAAGCGTGCGCCGCGACGCACGCCTCATGCAACTGCCGAGACCTAGTTCGTCGCGGCAGCCCTCTTGCGGCGGGTCTTCTTCGACTTGTCGGCCGTTGCCTGATGCGCGGTTTCGTCATAGCCGGCAAAGGCCTGATAATCCTGGGCCGTCGGCTCGGGCACGACGACATTGGAATCGGTGAAGACGAACTGCGTGGCAACCGAAGGATCGGTGACCTGGACCTGATACTGGTGGAGCTGCGAATAGAGGACCTCGGTGCCGTGCATCACCGCCGTTCGGATCGGCATGGTGATCGTGCCTGGAGAAAACTTCGGTCCGGGGACAATCTTGCCGGCGACCGCAATCTTCATCGTCAACTGGCCGTTGGCACGGCTGCAGTCGCGTGTCACGTCGCTGACCGACGCCTGGTAGATGATGTTGGCCGAATCGTCGGGCGGCGTTGCAGCAGCGGCGTCAGCCTCGGCCTGGGCCGCGGCATCCTGCGCGGCATCGCCGGTCTTCTTGATCCTGGGCTTGGGCTTCTGAGCTTCCCTGGAATAGGTGTTGAAGAAGGCCGTGCCGTCCCGCACCGTCACCCTGGGACAATAGGCCTGCAACTGGCTGGCCAGGATCTTGGGATCCTGCGGCGGCGGTGGCGCCGTCGGGTCCTCCTTCTTGCCGATGCCGAGGTTCAGGATGCCATTGTCGCCCGATTGGCAGCCGGCGGCGGCAAGCATAAAGCCGGTGAGCGCAAGACCCGCCAAAAAGCGACCACTGAATGTACGAAACGCCATGAAACTGCACTTCCCTCTCGCAAAGCTGGTGACGTATATCAACCGCGCGGCAAAAATGCGACTGAGCCAGCGCAGAATTAACCACCTTGCGGTGGACGGAAAAAGCCAGGCAGTAACGGAATTGTGACATGCACTATGTGAGTACCCGCGGGGAAGCCCCCGTTCTTGGATTTTCCGACGCCGTGCTGGCTGGGCTGGCGCGCGACGGCGGGCTCTACGTGCCGCGCGAGTGGCCACAGTTTTCCGCCGCCGAGATCCGCGCCATGCGCGGCCTTGCCTATCCCGACCTTGCCATCCGCGTGCTGTCGCCGTTCCTTGGCGGCGAAATCCCGGCGCCCGTCTTCGAGCGGCTGGTCCGCGAAGCCTATGCCACCTTCCGCCACGAGGCCGTCTGCCCGCTGGTGCAGACCGGCCCCAACACCTTCGTCCTGGAACTCTTCCACGGGCCGACGCTCGCCTTCAAGGACGTGGCGATGCAGCTTCTGGCCCGGCTGATGGACCATGTGCTTGCCGAACGCGACCAGCACGCCACCAT
>NZ_RZPW01000221.1:0-8482 GCF_003998455.1 Mesorhizobium sp. M7A.F.Ca.CA.001.08.2.1
CCATCATCAACCCAGGCTGCTCGGCGCTGCCGCGCCAGCGCACCATGTCGAGGCAGAAGGAGCGGTGCCAGCCGAACGCGGTGGCGAGCTGTTGCTCGACCGACTCGAATTCCGGCTTCCAGATCAGCGACCCATAGGCGAACACCCATAACGGTCCCTCATCGGCTTCATTGGACAGTCGCAAGGCGAGGGTTCGAAAGTCCTCGTCGTTCATGTCTGTCCAGCTCGGGTCCGGACCGGGATCGGCCTCTTCCCGATGGCACAGTGCGACAAGCTCGGGCGTGAGCGACATCAAGCGCATGGACGACAACCCCTCATGACCGCATGAGAAATCGAAAACCGCTGGATGCGCAATCAGGGAACGCTTGGCACACACACCCATTGTTGTCCGGGCGGTGTCGGATTTCCGTCGTGAGGATCGTCCTATGATGGACGACGATCGATCCATGAAAGGTGAGGAGACCGAAAATGCCAAAAACCCCGATGCCCTTCTTCTGGTACGAATTGATGACATCAGATCTCGACGCCGCCGAGGCGTTCTACACCCAAGTGGTCGGCTGGACGGCGCAGCCCTTCGATAAGGCACCCGGCATGCCGCGCTACATCGTCATGAATGTCGGCGAACGTGGCGTCGGCGGCCTGATGACCTTGCCCGAGGATGCCGCCAAGATGGGCATGCCGCCTGCCTGGCTCGGCTATATCCACACCAGGGATGTCGATGCCGCAACTGCATCGCTGGAGAAAGCCGGCGGCACCGTTCACCGCCAGCCCGACGACATTCCGGGCGTCGGCCGCTTTGCTGTCGTCGCCGATCCGCAAGGCGCGACCTTCATGTTCCTGCAGCCGAACGGTCCCGACCAGCCTGTCGTGCCGGCCAGCACGCCGGGCCACATCGGCTGGCACGAGCTTTACACGTCGGACTGGAAAGCCGCGTTCGATTTCTATTCCGACCAGTTCGGCTGGGTCGACGCCGGCGATT
Organism: Mesorhizobium sp. M7A.F.Ca.CA.001.08.2.1; assembly: GCF_003998455.1. Classification (NCBI taxonomy): domain Bacteria; kingdom Pseudomonadati; phylum Pseudomonadota; class Alphaproteobacteria; order Hyphomicrobiales; family Phyllobacteriaceae; genus Mesorhizobium; species Mesorhizobium sp. M7A.F.Ca.CA.001.08.2.1. The sequence continues at coordinate 980 of NZ_RZPW01000221.1, forward strand.
TCGACATGGGCCCGATGGGCACGTACCAGACTTTTACGGCCGGCCCCGAATCCGGCGGCGGCATCATGAACAAGCCCGCGCAGATCCCGGTCCCGGTCTGGCAATTCTACTTCAACGTTGCGGCCATCGACGCGGCGGCCAAACGGGTCACCGACAATGGCGGCAAGATCCTGATGGGGCCGATGGAGGTCCCCGGCGGCAGTTGGATCGTGCAGTGCCAGGACCCGCAAGGCGCGCACTTCGCCTTGATGGCGCCAGTCCGCTGACGGCGATCGAACACCGCTGACACAAAGTGCGGGCTTTCATCGGACCACCGATGAAGGCCTCTCCCCTGCCTGGCGCCGCCTCATTCCGGCGCCAGCACCGCAACCTTCAACTCAGCTTTTTTCGCGCCGCTGAACTGGACGGTGGCCGGGCCGGGCGCAAGCTTGAAGCGCACGCTCTTGCGGATGCCAGGGCATGTTTTCACGCCACTATAGCCCGCCGACTTGATGGCCTGGCCATCCTGGATCACATCGATCCAGGCCTCCCCCGAGAGACTTATCTGGATGGCTCCCTCGGACGGCACCTCCACGCTGGCGACGGCCCCGAAACTGTCTGATGCCGGCGCACGTTCGGGCGCTACCGCAAAACCGGCTTTCTCTACCGGCACCAGCGCCAGGTCCGCAGCCGCACCAACCGCCAGTGCCGCTCCGGACGGCGTTGCCGGTGCCGCGGCAAACAGGGTCTGCTCCCGCGTCACGGGCCACTTGAAGGCCTCACAGCCGGCGTCCTCGGCCATGGCAAAGCTGGTGCCTGCAAGAATTGCGAAGAGGCTGATGGCGACTTTTTTCATGGCAAAGGGAACCCACATTTCTAGAGTGGCCGCACTAATACAACCAAAACGATAGAAATGCAACCTTTGCGGGAAAAATATGAAGGGTCAAGCTGGGGACATTTTCAATCACCGATTGTTGACGCCAGGCCATGGGAAGTGAATGGTCCATTCCTGGGCGATAATCTATGGCCGGACGGATTGAAAATGGAGTCATTATGAAGCTTTTCGAAAGCCTCTCCAGATACCAGCCGCAGGCGCTCGGCGTGTTGCGCATCATGACCGCGCTGCAGTTCATCGAGCATGGCAGCCAGAAACTGTTCAACTCCCCCGTCAGCGTCGATCCCCACGCCCTTTCCGGGCTGACCACGACTGCCGCCATCCTCGAATTCGCCGGCGGCATCCTGCTCGCGCTGGGCCTGTTCACGCGACCGGTGGCATTCCTTCTGGCCGGCGAAATGGCGATCGCCTATTTCATGGCGCACATGCCGCGCGACTTCTTCCCGGTCAACAATGGCGGCGATTCGGCGATCTCGTTCTGCTTCATCTTCCTCTATCTGGTGTTTGCCGGCGCCGGCGCTTTCGCGCTGGACAGCCGCCGCAGCGCCTGACGCCAGAAAGAGGATGCGGGCCTGGTGCATGTCGCCCAAAAGTGCCCGGCGGTCTTGGGACAACGACATCCACAAAACAGGAATCTGAAGCGCATCGGCGAAGCCGAAGCGCTTCAAGCACGCATCCGTTCGAAATTGGCGTCGAACAGCGGCACCGCCTGAATGCGCGCCGCATGGCGCTTGCCCAGCAGCTCGATCTCGAAGCCGTCGCTCTCATCAGCGATCTCCTTCGGCACATAGCCGACGGCGACGGATTTCTTCGAATGATGCGTATAGCCACCCGACGTCACCCAGCCGCGCACCGCACCATCGAACCAGATCGGCTCATCGCCAATGACATCGGCATCGTCGGCATCGACGATAAAAGCGCGCAGGCGCAATTTGCCGCCCTGCCTGCGCTCGGCCAGCGCCGCGGCCTTGCCTATGAAATCGGCGTCCTTGCCGTAAGCAACGAAGCGGTCGAGCCCCGCTTCCAGCGGCCCGTAGATCGGCCGGTACTCGCGCCCCCATGAGCCGTAATTCTTGTCCAGCCGCAGCGCATTGAGGGCGCGCGAGCCGAACAGGCCGATGCCGAATTCCCCGCCCGCCGCCATCAGCGCTTGATAGGCGGCGCGCTGGTATTCCGGCGCCACCCAGATCTCGTAGCCGAGATCGCCGGTATAGCTCACACGGCCGACCAGGCACGGCGCCATGCCGATATCCATCCGGCCAATGGCCATGAAGGAAAAGGCCGCGTTGGAGACATCCGAGCGCGTCGCCTTTGCCAGCACATCCCGCGCCTTCGGGCCGGCGATCGACAGACCGGTGAGCTTCGCGCCCAGCGCCTCGATGCGGACCGATCCATCGTCAGGCAGGTGCTTCTCGAACCAGCGCATATGGTATTGCTCGGCGATGCCGGAGCCGGCGAGGAACCAGCCCTCACTTCCGAGATTGGCGAGGGTGAAATCGCCGATCAGTCTGCCGTCTTCCTTCAGCATCGGCGCCAGCGTCATGCGGCCGGGCTTGGGCAGTTTGCAGGCAAGCATCCGGTCGAGCCAGGCGGCCGCTCCCTCACCCGTCACCTTGTATTTGGCGAAGCTCGAAATCTCCGACAGGCCGACACCGTCGCGAACTGTGGCGACCTCCTTGGCGACCTGCGTGAAATCGCTCGAGCGGCGCCAGGAGAATTCGTCCTTGACGCCTTCCGGCGCGTACCACAGCGGCACTTCCAGCCCATAGGCAACGCCCCATTGCGCACCCTTGGCCGACAGCAGGTCGTAGACCGGCGTCGTCTTCAGCGGCCGCCCGGCGGGCAGCTCCTCATTGGGGAAGCGGATCGAAAAGCGCCTGGAATAATTCTCGCGCACCTTGGCGTTGGTATAGGCCATCGTCGCCCAGTCGCCGTAGCGCGCGACATCCATCGCCCAGATGTCGGCGCCGGGATCGCCCTCGATCATCCAGTTCGACAAAGCGAGGCCGACGCCGCCGCCTTGCGAAAACCCGGCCATGACACCGCAGGCGACCCAGAAGCCCGGCAGCCCGCGCACCGGCCCGACCAATGGGTTGCCGTCGGGCGCGAAGGTGAAAGGCCCGTTGATGATCTGCTTAATGCCCGTGTTCTGGAAGGCCGGGAAATGGCGGAAGCCGACCTCAAGCGACGGCGCGATGCGGTCGATGTCGGGCGCCAGCAATTCATGGCCGAAATTCCATGGCGTCTGGTATTCGGACCATGGCTTGTTGGCCTTTTCGTAAGTGCCCATCAGCATGCCGCCGCGCTCCTGGCGCAGGTAAAGCTCGCCATCGAAGTCGACCGCGTGGATGATCTCGGTGCCGGTCTTGGCGTTCCAGGCGGCGACCTCCGGCATGTCCTCGGTGATCAGGTACATGTGCTCCATGGCCAGCACCGGCAGTTCGAGGCCGACCATGCGGCCGACCTCGCGCGCCCACAGGCCGCCGGCGTTGACGACATGCTCGGCCACCACCTCGCCCTTGTTGGTGATGACCCGCCACAGCCCGTCAGGGCGCCGCACGATGTCCTCGACCTTGGTGAAACGCTCGACCTCGGCGCCGAGTTTCCGCGCGGCCTTGGCATAGGCGTGGGTGACGCCGGAGGGATCGAGATGGCCGTCCTCTTTGTTCCTGACCGCGCCGACGAACTGTTTGGGATCGAGCAGCGGCATCAGTTCGGCCGCTTCGTTGGGCGAGATCTCCTCGAGCTCGATGCCGAGATAGCGGCCCTTGGCGACGACGCCGCGCAGCCAGTCGAGCCGCGCCTCGGTCGCTGCCAGAAGCACGCCACCGGTCAGATGCACGCCGGTCGCCTGGCCGGAAAGCTCCTCGATCTCCTTGTAGAGATTGATCGTGTATTTCTGCAGCTTGGCGACGTTGGGGTCGCCATTGATGGTGTGCATGCCCCCGGCCGCGTGCCAGGTCGAGCCTGAGGTCAGCTCGTCGCGCTCGAGCAGGACAACGTCGGTCCAGCCGTGGCGGGCGAGATGGAACAACACGGAGCATCCGACGACGCCACCGCCAATGACCACGACCTTTGCATGCGATTTCATGGATTTTTTCTCTGATATCAGTGAGTTGAATGGGTGAATGGATTCAAGCTGGGAACGATCACGGCTCGCCCTGCCCGATCGCTTCCTTGCGCCTGGCCATGTAAGCCTCTAGCGCCTCGCGCACGGCGATATCCATCACCGGCTCGACATAGTCCTCCAGCGCTTTCTTCCACAGCCGCGTCGCGCGTGCCGTGGCGTCGAGGCCGCCGGCTTCCTGCCAGGCTTCGTAATTCTGCCAGTTGGACAGCATCGGCTGGTAGAAGGCAGTGGCGTAGCGCTCCAGCGTGTGCGGCTCGCCGAAGAAATGCCCACCGGTTGGCACCGCACCCAAAGCCTCGACGGCGAGTTCCGCCTCATTGACTTCGATCGGGCGCAAGAACTCCATCATATGCTGGATCATCTCGACATCGATGATGAGTTTTTCGAACGACGCCGTCAGCCCGCCCTCCTGCCAGCCGGCGGCGTGGTAGACGAGGTTGCCGTGGCCGAGCACCGCCCCCCACAGTGCCATCAGCGTCTCATAGGCGCCCTGCGCGTCGGCGGCATTGGAAGCCGAGCCCGGCGTCGTGCGGTAGGGCAGCCCGTAGCGCCGCGCCAGTTGCCCTGACGCAATGTTGGCCTTGGTGTTCTCGGGCGTGCCGAAGGCCGGCGCGCCCGACTTCATGTCGACATTGGAGGTGAAGGCGCCATACATGACCGGCGCGCCCGGACGGACAAGCTGCGTCAGCACGACGCCGAACAGCGCCTCGGCATTCTGCTGCGCCAGCGCCCCGGCCAGCGTCACCGGGCTCATCGCCCCCATCAGCGTGAACGGCGTCACCGCCACCGACTGGCCGAACTCGGCCATGGTCATCAGGCCTTCGGCCATCATCTCGTCGAAGCGGCGCGGGGAGTTGACCGAGATGATGGTGGTGATACCGGGATCGTCGCGCATCTGGTCGAGCGTCAGCCCACGCGAAATCGCCATCATCTCGATGCCGTCCAATGCCCTGCCCCGGCCGATCGCCGAGACATGGAAACTCTTGTCGGTCAGCGTCAGATTGGTGAAATAAGTGTCGAGATGGCGGGAGTTTGCCGGCAGCTCCACCGGCGCGCAGACCTGGTTGCCCAGCATGTGGATGCAGTTGAAATGCTGCGCCAGCCGTGTGAGATCCGAATAGTCGCGCAAATTGCCGGCGCGGCGGCCGCGCTCCATGTCATGGACATTGGGCGGCCCGGCAACGAGGGTGAAATTGATGGTGTTGCCGCCCAGATGAACCGCGTTGGCCGGGTTGCGCGGCGTCAACACATAGCTGGGCTGCGTGGTCTTCAGCACGTCTTCGATCAAGCCGCGATCGATGCGGACATTCGCTGAGGCATGATCGACCCTGGCGCCGGCCTTCTCGAACAGCGACAGCGCCCGCGGACTCATCACCTCGATGCCGAAATTCTCCAATATGTGCATCGACGCCTGATGGATCTGCTCGATCTGATCGGGCGACAGCATGGCCATTGGCGGATAGGGATTGGTCACCCGCCTGAGCGGCAGTTGCGGAATGGCCGATGGCCCCCGATTGCTGGTGCGCTCGGCGCCGCGTTTGCGTCTTGGTTCGTTCATGCCTGGCATCAAAGCCCCGGCAAACCAGGCAAGCTGTCATAAATACGCCGTTTGCGGGCGTGATTTTAGCCACGGCGGCATTTCCGCAGTATCCATTTATAGAATACGACGAAGTATGTCGGATTGTTGATACGGGATTTCCTCGAGCGACCGCTCGGGCGAAGCGTTAATGGACGCTGCAAGATTCCCTTTATGATTTCGGCCTATTGCTCTGCCGATGCGTAGTTCGAGTTTTAGTAAAATTGGTGCGGTTTGCGTGCTGCTGGCGCTTTCGGCCTGCGCCACGCCGCCCAGCCACATCAACAATGTTTGCGCCGTCTTCGACCAGAATGACGGCTGGTTCGACAACTGGCAGTCTGCCGCCGAGCGCACGCAGCAGAAATACGGCATCCCCGTTCCCGTACTGATGGCGACGGTGCGCAAGGAATCGGGCTTCAAGAGCAATGCAAGGCCGCCGCGTACCAAGCTGCTCGGCTTCATTCCGTGGAAGCACGTCTCCACGGCCACCGGCTTCTCGCAGGCGCTGGACGGCACCTGGTCGCAATATCAGCGCGAGACCGGTAACTGGGCGGCGCGGCGGACGAAATTCGCCGATGCGGTCGATTTCGTCGGCTGGTATCATTCCAAGACATCTGACACCTACGGCGTCGCCCGCAACGACACCTACAATCTCTACCTTGCCTACTATCTCGGCTGGACCGCCTATGGCCGCGGCAACAGGGGCGATGCCGGTGTGCAGGGCTATGCCCGGGCCACCGACAAGATGGCGCGGGACTATGCCCAGCAGTTGAGCGAGTGCGGGAACTGATCTTGCCGCATCGTTGATCTCGATCTTCGGACGGTCAGCTCGGCCTTTTACCGCGCGGACGCTTTGGTGGCGTGCCGGCAAAACCGGGGCCATCGCCATGCGGCGCGTCGTCCGGCATACCTTCGTGCGCGGCGTGTTCCTTGTCGAACTTGATCACGGGCTCCATCTTGGCCAGCACGTCGTCGGAGAGCCAGCACAGGCTCATATGACCGTCGCCGAGATGCTTGACCGGCGGCACCTTGGTCTCGCAGAGATTGTCCGGCACCAGCTTCTTGTAGCCGCAACGGGTCTGGAACGGACAGCCGGATGGCGGGTTCATCGCCGACGGGATGTCGCCTTCCAGCACGATGTGCTTCTTCACGACACTCGTGTCGGCGATCGGAATCGCCGACAGCAGCGCCTCGGTATAGGGATGATAGGGTGGTGCGAAGATCTGGTCGGTCGTGCCTTGCTCGACGATGTAGCCGAGATACATGACGACGACGCGGTCGGCGATGTAGCGAACGACGGACAGATCGTGGCTGATAAACAGCATCGTCGTCTTGTTCTTGCGCTGGATGTCCATCAGCAGTTCGGTCACCGCCGCCTGCACCGACACGTCCAATGCCGAGACCGGCTCGTCGGCCACCACCACCTTGGCGTCACCGGCAAAGGCTCGCGCCACGCCGATGCGCTGCTTCTGGCCGCCCGAAAGCTGACGCGGCTTGCGGGTTTCGAATGCCCGCGGCAGCTTCACCAGGTCGAGCAGCTCCAGCATGCGCTTGCGGCGATCGGCAACCGTCTTGCCGACATTGAACTTCTCCAGCGTGCGGATGATCTGCGAACCGACCGAATGGCTGGGATTGAGCGTGTCGAACGGATTCTGGAACACCATCTGGATCGACGACACCGTGTCGACGCTCCGTTTGTCGATCCCCGTCGACTGGATTTCCGTGTTGCCCAGCGTCACCGTGCCGGCACTTGCCGTCTCCAGCCCGAGCAGCACCTTGGCCAGCGTCGACTTTCCGCAGCCGGATTCGCCGACGATGGCGACCGTCTCGGATTCGCGCGCCATGAACGAGATCGTCTCGTTGGCCTTGACGACGCGGCCCTCGCTTGAGCCGAACACCTCGCTGCCGCCGACCCTGTAATAT
>NZ_RZPW01000222.1:0-8445 GCF_003998455.1 Mesorhizobium sp. M7A.F.Ca.CA.001.08.2.1
GGTGATAAGACTGCCAGCACCAACACGGGTTCGGGCGCAAACTCGGCTGCTCAAATGGCCTCGATGCAGCAACTCTGCACCCAAGTCCAAGGGATGTGACTGAATGCGGGCTCCGGGCCGGCTTGGCCGGAATAGAAGAGGCCTTGAAGGCCCGGACATCGCTCGTTTGGCAGCCGTTTCGCGCTACAGTCGGCCGGTGGCGGGCTCAGGATTTCAGCCGCAGCAGTTCCAAACGATCGAGAGCATGGCGTCGCGGTCGCAACGTCCCTCGCCCTGCTCCAGTCGGATCAGCATGCGCGTCCGGGTTAATGTCGTCGAGTTGAGGTGCGCGACCCTCGCAGACGCGCCGAGCACCGCCGTTGGTGGCCCTCGCGAGAAGGCAATGACGAGGCTCGTTGACCTTGGCCCACCTAAGCTGCGCCATAGCCGTTTTCACGCCTGCCCGACCTGCGCCCAACAGACCGACAAGAGCGACTTCCCCAGGTGATGTGGCATGAACAGCCGGATGACGAGCCTGGTTCAGCATCGCGCTGGGTGTCGTCGATCTGGTCGGCGCCGAGCGGATTGCCGGTGCCTCGGCATGAGCGGCAAGGAAGATCTGCTCCGTGCTTTTGGGGCGCGGGAAATAAGCAGCGGCATACTCTCACTTTCAGTGGACAAGCAGGCCGGGCTGTGGAGCCGGGTCGCTGGCGAGGGCTGGACATCGCGACATTGTTGACAGCCTATCGGCATGACAGTCCCAAGCGACAATGTGGGCCTCGCGCGTGCCATGGTCGCCGGCATCACATTGCTCGGCATCATCGGTGCGAAGGGCGTGTCCGCGCGCCACGCTCGCAGCGGGAACAGGCCGCGCGACTATGGCGATCGCAGCGGCTTTCCCAGAGGCACTTCCGCAGCCCGCGACTTCGCCCGCTCGCAGCTAGGGGCCGGCGCAGCCTGACAGAGTTGCCGAGATCGCTGGCGAGGTGTGATCGGCGATAGGCCGCGTCGCCAGGCGACCACGCCATGGGTGGTTGGTCTCGACAATCAAGCTTTGGCATCGAAGATAGCCTGGCCGTCTTGGGATCACCGCCGCGCACCGCGCACGGGTTTGTGTGGTGCGTTGAAGGCAGCACGAAAAAGCAGCGATACGGCCTCGGATGGAACCTTCCATGTCTCTGCCTGGCACGTGCCGGCAATCCTTATGCCGAGCCGCGTTCCGGCAGCTCGGTCTCTTCCGCCACCTTTTTTTGCACGTCTCGGCGCGAGCGTTCCGCCTCGTCGGAACTATATTCGTCATCTGTCCGCTCGAGTTCGCGATCGATTGTCTCGCGAGATCCCTCCACCGGATCCTGTTGCGGAGATGTTTTCGGGCCGGTTTCGATCTTGCCTTCGCCGGGTACGGTGCGGTCGGAAGACTTCGACATCTTCGGTTTCCCTTCGTCTGTTGTCCTGCCTTCACATTTGGAATGATTTCGGTTTCCTGCCCCAACAGGATCGTCGATGATCTGTTCCGAGGCAGGTATCCGCCGGATTCCTTTGCTGCCACGCTCCGGTTGCGACGCCCTCCCGAGTCCGGGGGTGAGGTTGGGGACAAAAGGGCAGACCTGGATACGTGTCTTCGCAAGCTGTAGAAAATCTCTGAGCTCCGGGAGACCGATCTGGCGGTCCTGAAAGGCATCCCGATCCAGGAGAAGGAATTCCAGGCCAATCATGACCTTGTCCGTGAGGCGACCGGCCCTCGCATTCGTTTGTCCTTATCGACGGCCTGGTCGGCTCCACCAAGCACACCGGCGAGGGTAAGCGGCAGATCACATCATTCTTCGTGACCGGCGACATTCCGAATCTGCACGGACTACATCTTCGGTGATGGACTGCACCTTCTCGACCCTGTTCATCGAGGTCAGGAATGCGGCTAAAAACTGCTAAGGCTCTGCATACGACTGCAGGTGGAAACGATGCGATAGCATCAGATCACCCGCTCGCGTTCGCCATTCACTCACGCGTGACCACCTACTTACAGTGAACGTTCACTCACATTTGCAGAGACAGATCCAAGGTCTGGACGGGGTCCGAAGCGAAATGCCAAGCGCATCCCCTGCATAAACCCGCGACGCCGACGCGGAGCAATGCACCTGGAACAAATTCCCGCAAGCACAGTTCGGGGCGTGCAGCGGTCGACCCGCGCTGCAAGATCGGTCACCCGATCGCCCGCGCCGGCCCCTCCCACGGCGCGGGCTCTTTTACTGTCAAACCATTGAAGTCACGACATTCGCGCGTTGCGGATATCGTTTGTCGAGCACATCAGGCAACCGCGCCTCGGCAGGTCAGCAGAACCGATGTCATGGGAACAACACAGCACTGTGACGGTTCGGTGGCATGCAAGGTAGAGAATGATGGGCAAAAAACCCAAACAGCACACAGAATCCACGGCGGATCGTGAAAAGGCGATTGAAGCGACCTACTTTGCGCACAACTGCGGCCTCAGCAAGGACGAGGCAGTCAAAATGCTAAGGGAAGACCCAATCAGGATCGATGATGAATCCCAAGAGAGCTCCGGCCGCCGAACTGAAGCGATCCTCGATTGCTCGTCGCAGCCGGCCGCGGCCCATGATCTTCTTCACCTCCGATTGCATTTCAACGACACGCGCATTCTGCGTCTTGAAGCGGCACCCCTTTTCTTCGTTGGCCGAGCATGATCGAGCGCTGGTGCCCGTTGGGACGAGGCTGTTTGCCCACGCGACGAGTCTGTCACCTCGACGACTTCGCGAGGGGGGCGGCGGAGGCCGTGTCTTCCTTGCTGTCGTCGCGCCACCGCATCAGCTTTGACGCGGCGAGGCTCCCGGACCCCCTGCCGGACGTCGCATCGCAAGATCGAAGGCATCGCCGGAGCTCAGCACGTGAACCCTCAGATCATGTTGTCGAAAACAGCCAGCGGGTGATGCCCCGCGGCTTGTGGTCGTCGCGGCTGCTCGGAGCCGCCGCCGAATATTCACTCATGAATGTTCTCCGCTTCAGCCATCCCCCAACAGGGCATCCGAACCATGATGTAAGTTGATTGTTCCTCCCCAGAACGCCCGACGCGAGGGAACATACGGCAGAAGCCAAGGTTCGGGTCGGGCGCGGCGTGCCCGCGGTTGAAGGGTCGACATCCATGCTGGCAATCATTGCTGGGACTTTGGTTCTGACGACAGTGGTCGGCGGGCTGATTACCGCCTTCTGGATCGAGGCCCGTCATGATCTCCACGACCCGACGCCGGACAGGGCGATGCACCTGGAGCTGCTAACCAGACTTGGCTCTCCGGTTTCGGCGGAGTCGTCCTGATATGGACACCATCACCGCGAAACTCGATCCGAGAACGAGAGTCGGCTGGCTTCTGCTCGGCTTCGCGCTGGGCGGTTTCTTCGACGGCATCGTCCTGCACCAGATTCTGCAATGGCATCATCTTCTCTCGGGCCTCGCCGACCCGGCGGGTTCCGACCTGCGCTTCCAGATCATGGCCGACGGCCTCTTCCACTTGTTCATGTACGTGTTCGCCGTTGCCGGCACGGTGCTGCTGGTGGCGGCGAGGGCAGCAGGCAGGCGGGCCGTAACGACGACCGAGATCCTTCGGCTGGCCTTCATCGGGTTCGGCGTCTGGCATCTGGTGGACGCCATTGTGTTCCATTGGCTGCTCGGCCTGCATCGGATCAAGATGAACAGCGACATGCCGCTCGCCTGGGATATTTGGTGGCTGGTCATCTTCGGAATCGTGCCGCTGCTGTTGGTGCTGGTGCTGCCCAACCGCGGTGGACCGGCAGGTGCCTCGGCGGCTCTGACCAGCATCGTCCTGCTTGCAGGACTGGCTGCGGGTGCTGGCCCGCTCTTCAACGGTGCCGCCACTTCCGTCATCGTCTTTCGAGCTGGGATGTCAGTCGTCCCATCCAGCAACGAGGCATTCCTTCAAGCTTATGACCTGCGGAACCGGACTGGGGAGTAGCAATCATGCAACGCGCCATCCAACGGAACATCGAGGGTAGCCACAGCAGAAGTATGATACCCCGCATCGTGGTGGTCGGCGGAGGGTTTGCCGGTCTGGAGGTAGCCAAGGCGCTCGGCGGGGCGGAGATCGGGGTCACGATCATCGACCGCCACAATCACCACCTGTTCCAGCCCCTGCTATATCAGGTTGCAACAGCCGCCTTGTCGGCGCCTGACATCGCCGAGCCAATCCGCAAGATACTGGGCCGCTATCCCTCTGTTCAGGTCCTCTTCGGCAATGTCGCCAAGATCGACACCGAGGCCAGGATACTGGTTCTGGCCGATGGGACCACGGTTCCCTATGACCTGCTGGTCTTGGCAACGGGCTCGCAGCCATTCTACTTCAGCCAGGAGAGCTGGGCTCGGGTTTGTCCGGGCTTGAAGAGCATCGAGGACGCCCGCACGATACGGTCACGGCTGCTGCTGTCGTTTGAGCATGCGGAACGGACAACCGATCCAGTCGAGCAATCACGGCTGATGACGATCGCCATCATCGGCGGCGGCCCGACCGGCGTGGAACTGGCGGGCTCCATCGCAGAACTCAGCCGGCACACGCTGGCACGCGACTTCCGCAACATCCGGCCAGAGAAGACAAAGATCATACTTGTCGAAGCCGGCAACCGTCTGCTCGCCGGCTTCGCTCCGGAGCTTTCCGAATATGCACGTCTGCGCCTCGAAAGCCTGGGCGTCGACGTCGCGCTCGACAGTCGCGTCGAGGCCATCGAAGCACAGAAGATCACCGTCGGCGGCAAGGTCATCCCGGTAGCCTTGACGCTCTGGGCCGCCGGAGTGGCGGCTTCGCCGCTGGCGGCCCAGCTTGGTGTCGGGCTAGACCGCGGCGGCCGGGTGAAGGTCGGATCCGACCTGCAGGTAATGGGCCGTTCCGACATCTTCGCGCTTGGCGATGTCGCGCTGTTCCTCGACGAGAACGGCCAGCCACTGCCGGGTCTTGCCCAGGTGGCCAAGCAGCAGGGCGAGCACCTCGGCAAGGCCCTGGCACGCCGGACAGATACTGGCGAGGATCTCCCGGCTTTTGTCTTCAGAAATCGAGGCAACACGGCGATCGTCGGCCGCCATGCTGCCGTGTTCGAGTCCGGCAGGCTGAAATTGAAAGGCTGGTTCGCCTGGTCCGCTTGGGCGATCATCCATGTTTACCTGCTCGTCGGTTTTCAACACCGAGTCCAGGTCTCGATCCAATGGCTGTGGCGCTATCTCACCTATGAACGCGGCGCCCGGCTGATCGCCGAGGAACGGGCCGAACCGGGTCCACCACCGTCGCCTGCAGCAGAACAGCCAGCCCCGAGAGAGGCCTTGCCACCGGACGCAGACGCCCTCCCCGGCATTGCCCGGGCGCGCTGAGATTGAGCGAGTCCATTCAGGGCTCACCAGACTGCGCTCAGGGGCTGGAAATCAGCCATCAGCGACGCCGGTGTAACAGGTCGGTGATTACCGCCTGGAGACCCAGCACTGCTCCGTTCGCAATTCCGATTCCACTCCCGCAGGACCATCATCTCGTTCATCAAGTTCAGAACTGGCGCTCATTCAGGGGGCGCTAGTCGTGAACGCCGCCAGTTTCTGCCAATCGAAGACAACGCCCACGCCAGGTCCGTCGGGTGCAAGCGCCAAACCATTCTGAAGTCTAAGCGGCTCAGCGGTGTATTGGTCAATATCGAAACTATGCGCCTCTACCCAGCCGGCATTTGTCTGGCCTGCAACGAGGCTGACATGAAGTTCCTGCATTCCGTGACTGCAGACCGGAATGCCAGCCCTGCGTGAGAGCGCTGCCACGCGCAGCCAGCCTGTGACACCGCCGCAGTTGGAGGCGTCAGGTTGGATGTAGCCGAGCTTCGACCATGCAAAGGCATGCTCGAACTCCTCGATGACATGCAGGTTTTCTCCCATGGCCAGGGGCATCCCAGTTGCCTTGGCAATGCTGGCGTAACCTTCATAATCGTCGGGTATGATGGGCTCCTCGAACCACAGCAGATCGTAGGGCGCGAATGCTCTCGCTGCCTCGATCGCTCGCGGGACGGTCAGCGCATAGTTGGCGTCAACCATAAAGATGGTATCGGGCCCAATGCGCTCGCGGACTGCCTTCACCCGGGCCACATCCTCCGCAAGGTCGTCCTTGCCGACTTTGATCTTCACCGCCGTGAAGCCGGCCTTTATATAAGAATCGATGCTGGCCAGGAGCTGATCGAGGGTTAAGTTTAGGTCGATGCCGCCCCGATAGGCCTTGGCGGTCTTCCCTGCCGCACCAGCCATCTGCCACAGCGGCAGGCCACTGCGCCGACCCTTGATATCCCACAACGCAATGTCGACCGCCGATATCGCGAAGGATGCGACGCCACCTCGTCCGACATAGTGGATGTGCCAGAGCATGCCGTCATAGAGCGTCTCGATCCCGGTCGCGTCGCGTCCCCGCAGGAAGGGCGCCAGGTCGTGCTCGATCATTGCCTTGATAGCATAGCCGCCCTTGCCGCCGGTGTAGGTGTATCCGGTGCCCTCGCTGCCATCGGCAAGCCTCAACGTGACGGTCACCAGCTCGAAATGTGTGTGCGCGCCGTGCTTGGCATCGGTCATCACCTCACGCAGCGGGACCCGGAATAGCCGGGTCTCGACCTCCTTGATCTCGGTGCCGTTCATGCTGCTTCCATCGAGCTTTTCGTCGGACCATAATTGCACCAAGCTTGCCAACTGGCAACCACTCTGCTCATTTCATCCACATAAGCTGCGGCTTTCCAGAGAACTGGTGGACCATGGCCTCCGATTTGGTCCGACAAAACAGTCAACGCGCTTGTGCTTTGGTCCGATTTACTTTTTAATGGGTCACCGCTGGGAGGATGAAAGCTTGCTGGAATTGGGAGACCGTCCTGAGATGCCCGCGGCAATTCTCGCCGCCCGGGCGGCCGACGCGATGGTGGCTGGAATCGAGGCCGACATCACGTCCGGACGGATTGGCGACGGCAGCTACCTGCCGGCCGAGCGCGAACTTATGATCGCGTATGGCGTGGGCCGGGGCGTTGTGCGTGAGGCGATTGCGCGCCTGGCCAGCCGCGGCTTGGTGGAAGCCCGTCCACGCTTCAGGCCAGTTGCGCGCAGGCCGGGCCTGGATGCCGCGCTCGGCGCGCTTGAGGGCATTGTCGGCCATCTGCTGAGCGACCAGGCAGGCGTGAAGAACCTCTATGACGTGCGCGTCTTCCTCGAGGCGTCCCTGGCACGCAACGCGGCCATCCATGCCCGCAAGGAAGACATCGCAGCACTCGGGGCCGCCCTGGCCATGAACGAGGCGGCTATTCCGGACTCGCAGAATTTCTACGCAACCGACGTGGCTTTTCATGCCGCGCTTTACGATATCGCCCGAAACCCGGTGCTGCCTGTGGTGCACAAGGCATTCACCGCGTGGCTTTCGCCGCAGTGGATGCGCATGCCCCGATCGCCCGAACGGAACCGCGTGAATTTCCTCAGCCACCGGGAAATCTGCATGGCCATCATCGAGCGCGATCCCGATGGCGCCGAGCGGGCGCTGCTCAACCACCTTTCGGCGGCCTGGGAGTATGTGCGCGGTACATTCGAAAGCCGTGAGGCGCCTGAGGCATGACGCAGTCCTTTGACCATATCGTGGTGGGCGGCGGGGCAGCCGGATGCGTCGCGGCGGCAAGGCTGGTCAAAGCAGGGAGGCGAACCCTGTTGCTGGAGGCCGGCCATTCCCACCATCACCCCCTGCTCGACATGCCTCCCGGCATCTTCAAGATGATCAACGGCTCGAAATTCATGCGCTATCACCGCACAGAGCCGCAAGCCCACCTAGACGGCCGCGTCCATGAAATCTCGCAAGGCAACGTGCTGGGTGGCGGCACCTCGGTCAACGCCCAGGTCTATATGAGAGGCCGCTCGGCTGATTACGACGAGCGGGACGAGATGCTGCGCGGCAACAATGCCGGCGTACGCTGGAACTGGCAGGCGGTGCTGCCGCACTTCACCGGGATGGAGGGAAACAATCGGCTCGGCGGCGAACTGCATGGCAGCGAAGGTCCGCTGCTGGTCTCGGATCCCGGCCACATCGATGATGTTTCGCGATGGTTCGTCCAGGCGGTCCAAGGACTGGGACTCCCGTACAACCATGATTTCAACGGCCCGTCGCAGCGCGGCGTCGGCTTCTACCAGTTCATGAACCGGCGCGGAAAGCGAAGCAGCGCCGCCTACGCTTTCATCGAGCCTCTGACGAATGATCCTAAGCTGACGCTGAAACTCAATTGCACTGTCAGTCGGCTGCTGATCGAAAACGGGCGGGTCACGGGCGTCGTTTACTCCGACGCATCGGGCGCCGAGCGTACCAGTTATGCGGATGCCGACGTGATTGTCTCGTCCGGCGCCCTCATCTCGCCGAAACTGCTCATGCTGTCGGGCATCGGCCCTGCCGACGCGCTTGCCAGGTATGGCAT
>NZ_RZPW01000223.1:0-8432 GCF_003998455.1 Mesorhizobium sp. M7A.F.Ca.CA.001.08.2.1
GTGTCAGGTGTCTCCAACCCGAGCACCAGGCGCAGGATGGTCGACTTGCCCGACAGCGGCGGACCGAAGAAGCAGAAGAACTCATTGTCGTTGACGGTGAACGAGGCGTCGTCGACGGCGAGTGTATTGCCGTAGCGTTTGGTCACATTACGGAAGACGATATCGGCCATCTCAACCTGCCTTCATCGCAAGGCCGGTAGCGGCGTCGAAAACGCGCACTGACGACGTAGTGGGAGCGACGACAGCGGTATCGCCGATAGCCAGCCCGACATCATTGTCGAACACCGTTTTCACAGCCGCCTCGCCCTGGCCGAGATGAACGATGGTGCGCGCACCGATCCGTTCGACAAAGGTCACCGGCATTGCGAGGCCCTGCCCATTCTGCACCAACGTCGCCTGTTCAGGCCGGAATCCGTAAAGCACCTCGCCGCGTGCACCACGCATGGCCGCTGCGAGTTCGCCCGCCAGCGGCGGCGTGACGCCCAACGGTCCGAGATCGACGACCAGTCCGCGGTCGCTCTCCGCCGGCCTGCCCTTGAGCAGATTCATGCCCGGCGCACCGATAAAGCGGGCGACGAAGACATTGGCTGGATCGTTGTAGACCTCGAGCGGCGTGCCGACCTGCTGCAAAACCCCATGATCCATGACCGCGATGCGGTCGGCCATGGTCATCGCCTCGAGCTGGTCGTGGGTGACATAGACCATGGTCTGGCGGAACTGCCGCTGCAGCTGCTTCAGTTCGGTGCGCATGACGGCCCGGAAAGCGGCGTCGACATTGGACAGCGGCTCGTCGAGCAGGAAGATCGCCGGCTCCATGATCGCCGAGCGGCCGATCGCCACCCGTTGCAATATGTTGACCGACAGCTTGTCGGCCTTGCGGTCGAGCAGCGGCGAAAGCTGCAGCATCTCGGCGATGGCGCCGACGCGACGGTCGATCTCGGCTTTCGCGGCACCTCGCATTTTTGGTCCATAGGCAAGGTTCTGGCGCACCGTCATATGCGTGAAGATGGCGTAGTTCTGGAACACGAAGCCGACGCCACGCCGGCCCATCGGCACGCCGGCCATGTCGCGGTCGCCAAACAGGATCTTGCCGCCGGTCGGTTCTTCCATGCCGGCGATCATGTTCATCGTCGTCGACTTGCCGCAGCCCGACGGGCCGAGCAGCGCCATGAACTCGCCATCTGATATTGCCAGGTCCATGGTCTTCAGCGCGGTGAAGTCGCCGAATTTCTTGACCAGGTTTTGCAGGTGGATGGCGCTCATGCCGGAACCTCGCGTGCCCGCGCCATGCGCTTCATGGCAAACACCGCGACGATCGACAGCACGACCAAAATGGCCAGCGCGATCGCCGCCACATAGCCCCAGATCAGGTCCTGCGTGGTGAGCTTGTAGATGTAGACCGAGATGGTTTCGGTAGCGACGCCTGGACCGCCGCCGGTCATGATGTAGAGCGTGTCGAAGATCTTGAAGTTCTCGATCACCCGGATCGCCAACGCGATGATGATGATCGTCTTCATCTTCGGCAGCACGATGGTGACGAAGCGCTGCCACGGATTGGCGCCGAGCAGCGTCGCCGCCTTGATCTGGTCCTCCGGCACGCCGACCAGGCCGGCAAGCAGGATGAGGAACATCAGCGGCGTCCATTGCCAGATGTCGGCGACCATCACCGCGATCAGCGCCAGTGTCGGATCCGACAGCCAGGCGATGGTGACCGGAGATCCGGTGAGCGCCGACAAGATGTCGTTCACCGGGCCGCCGGACTGGAACAGCATGAAGAACATGTAGCCGGCCACGGCAGGCACCACCATCATCGGCATCAGCAGGATCGAATAGAAGACGCGCTTGCCCGGGAAATCGTCGGCAAACAGTGTCGCCAGCGCCAGCCCAAGCAGGAATTCCGCCGGCACGCAGACGATCATGACGATGGCCGTACGCTTCAGCGCGCTCCAGAAGCGCGCGTCGGCGGCGAGATCGGTGTAGTTGGCAAAGCTGTTCCACATCGACCAGGCGTTCCACCAGCCGGTGCCCGACAGGGGCGACCAGTCGGTGACGCTGATGTAGAGCTGCATCAACAGCGGGAAGGCCGAGATGAACAGCACCAGGATCTGCGCAGGCAATGTCAGCCGGAAACCCAGCCTTGCGCCCTCATCGCGCGAAACCGGCTTTGCTCCGACGGCTTTCACCTCATCCTTGGAAGTCATGACAGTCACCGCGCTCATTGCTTGAGCGCCCCGAATGTCAACCCGCGCACCAGATGGCGTTGGATGGCGATGCCCATGATGACCGGCGGCACGGCCGCGATCAGCCCAAGCGCTGCCTTGGCGCCATAGAGCTGCCCGGTCATCGAGGAAGAAAGAGAGGCCATGTAGACCGGGATGGTCACCCATTCGCGCGTCGTCAGAAGCAGCGCGATCAGATAGTCCGACCAGTTGAGGATGAAGACGAAGAGCGCGGCACTGGCCAGCGGCGCGCGCATCATCGGCAGCGTGATGCGCGTGAAGACGCGCAGCCGCGAACAGCCTTCGACAAGCGCCGCCTCCTCGATCTCACGCGGCATGTCGTCGAAGAAGGTCTTCATCAGCCAGAAGGCGAACGGCAAGGTGACGATGCCGTAGATCAGCGCCAGGCCCCACCAGCTATCGGTGAAGTTGAGGAAAGCCCACATGATCATCACCGGGATCATGACCGCCATCGGCGGAAAGATCCTGAGTTGGATCAGCGCCAGCGGCAGGTTCTGGCCGGAGCCGAAACGCGAGAGCCCATAAGCCGCCGCAGTGCCCGCCGACATGGCGATCACCGTGCCGAAAACCGCCGACAGCAGCGATGCGAGGATCGGCTTCAGCGCGGTACGGTCGAGCGCGACGATCAAATTGTTGGTCGACTCCCCGAAGACGAAACGAAAATTGCTGAGCGTCGGGTTCTTCGGCCACCAGGTCAGGTCGGCGCCGGTCGCCGACCATTCGGCGATCGGCTTGAACGCCATCGATACCATCCACAGGATCGGCACCAGCGTCACCGCCATGGCCGCGAAGATCGCGGCATAGCGGAATATCAGGAAAGGAACGGAACGCTTCATCTGGCGGCTTTGCTGGTGGCGTTGTGGGCGGAGGGGAAAAGCAGGCTCCTCCCCTCCTTCGATGTGATCCAGGGAGATGGATCAGACGATCGGGTCGAGAACTGTCGGCCAGGCCTCCTTGTTGGTCTTGATGGCTTCGAGCAGTTTGTCCTCGCCGGTGCGCCGCACGATCTTCTTCCACTCCGCCTCCGTATCGGCCATCGCCTGCTCCGATGTCTTGGCCTTGGTCAGCGCCGCCATGAGGTTCTCGTCGAGCGCATTGTGGAAGGCTGTCGCGCCGGGATAGTTGATGGTCGGCACGGTGCGCGCCACCGTCTCGCGCACGACGTCCATGTGGTAGGCATGATAGGTCTGGCGCACCAGCGGATCGGAGAAGTCCGAAAGCCGGAACGGGTCCAGATAACCGCCGGGATTGGCACTCATCCAGGCGTAAATACGGGCCGAGCCCAGCCATTGCAGCAGGAGATAGGCAACCTCCTGGTTCTTCGACTGCGACGAAACCATGCCGGTCAGCGAGAACCACAGCACGGAGCGGCTGATCAGCTTGGAGTCGATCTCGCGGCCTGGCGGCAGCATCGAGCCGATCTTGCCGGTGACGGCTGAGTCCTTGTTGCCGGCATTGTCGAGGAATTTCGGCAGGTTGGAGAAGGCGCAGGTCATCGCCGCACCACCCTTGGCGAAGTTGCCGTATTGCTCCGGCCAGCCCCAGGAGATCGCATCCGGCGAGTGATGCGCGAGCGAAGCGACATATTCGTTGGTGGCGGCGATGCCTTGCTCGGAATTGATCATCGGCTTGCCGTCATCGCCAAACAGGAATTGGTTGGGCGAAGCCATCGAGACATAGCGCTGGTACCAGTTGGTGTAGCCCCAGCCCTGGTTGCGCAGGTCGGTCGAGCCGAACAGGCCCTTGTCCGGACGCTGGAAGAAGGCGGCGATGTCGCCATGCTGCTTCCAGGTCTTCGGCGGCGCCAGATCGTAGCCGTATTTGTCCTTGAAGGCCTTCTTCTCGGCTTCGTCGCCGAACAGGTCGGTGCGGTAGACCCAGGTCTGGAAGTCGCCGTCCAGCGATACGCCATAGTTGGAGCCGCGGTATTTGTTGAGCAGCGACACGCCCTTGGCGCCGTTGACATAGCCGCTGACGGGATCGTCCCATTCGGGCTTGTGCTGCGCGACAAAGTCATCGAGCTTGGCGATGCCGCCGGTTTCGGCGAGGTCGCCGAGGCGGTTCCATTCGGTCGAATAGATGTCGTAGGTCCCACCCTTGGTGGAGATGTCCTGCATCGTCTTGGTGAATTCCTGGCCGTTCGGCAAACCGACGATTTCGATCGCGATGCCGGTTTCCTTTTCCCACAGCTCCTTGATCGACGGCGCACCGGCCGGGAACGGCTGCGTGAGCTGGCCGATCGAGCCGTCGGACAGGCCGAGCACGATCTTGGCGGGCGCCTTGCCGGCGCCCTTCAGCGCCTTGGCCGCCTCGATGGCGCGGCCTTCCGGCGTGTCGGCGCCATACTGGTAGCGCTCGGCTCCATCGAAGCCCGTCGGGCCGCCGATCATGCCTGGCGCCAGCGCGTCGGCCGCATAGGCGCGGCCGGGACGAATGAATTGGGGTGCGATACCAGCGGCGGCCATGATCACAGCCGCCTTTCCTCCGGATGCCAGCAGCCGGCGCCGCGAGATGCGGATCAAGTCAGACATTGAAACTCCTCCCTCAGGGCCACGTTTCCTCCACGGCCCTTATGAGGGATATTGACGGCAGCATGGCAAGGCTGTCAACATCATAAATAATCAAAACACCTCACAACATCGCAATAGGGCAAGGAAATGCACAAAAACGGGATCCATGCATCATGCCGGGTGCTTCAATTTGAGGGCACACGACCCTTCCCGGCCCTGCGCAGCCCTGCCGGACCATTTGATTTAGCGCGGCGGCTTGCGCATGGGCTAAGGGCGGATACATCATTTCCCATCAGAATCGCCGATGGCGGGGAAGCCGTCACCAGCCGATCTGACGCATGCAGGAGATGAAAGACGGTGCGTTCCACCCTGACTGACATAGCCCGGGAAGCCGGCGTCTCGGCCGCCACCGTCGACCGCGTGCTCAACAACCGACCCGGCGTGCGGGCGCGCACGCGCGAAATCGTGCTCGAAATGGCGCAGCGCCTCGGCTACATCGCCGAAGGCCCGAACGGCGCGCCGCCACGGCCCTCGCCTGGCGAGGTCATCCGGCTCGACTTCGCGCTGCCGGCCGGCACCAATTCCTTCATCAAGATGCTGCACCGGCACATCGAGGCACAGGCTCTGGCGCGGCCCGACCTCGATGTCCATATCGCCACCATCGAGGGCTTCAATCCTGACCGGCTCGCCCGCCTGCTGCAGGACCTGCGCGGACAGACGCAAGGCGTCGGCGTTATAGCGCTCGACCATCCGACGGTGCGCGAAGCGATCCGATCCCTGTCGGCCAACGATATCAAGGTGGTGACCATCGCCTCCGACATCCTGCATGTGCCCAGGGTCGCCTATATCGGCATCGACAACCGCGCCGCCGGGCGGCTGGCCGGCTATCTGCTCAACCGCTTCATGGGATCGGGGCATCCGGGCAAGGTGGCGCTGTTCGCCGGCTCGCTGTCCTATCGCGGCCACGAAGAACGCGAGATGGGGTTCCGCCACGTCCTGACCGAGGAATCACCCAACCTGCAGATCGTCGAGATGCGCGAAATGCTCGACGACCGCGAGAAGGCCTATTCGGAGGCATCGGCCCTGCTGGAACGGCACCCCGACCTTGCCGCGATCTACAATGTCGGCGCCGGCAACACCGGCATCGCCCGCGCGCTCAAGGAGCACGGCCGCGCCCAGTCCATGGTCTTCCTCGGCCACGAGGTGACGGACGGCACCAAGGACCTTCTGCTCGACGGCACGCTCGACGCGGTCATCGACCAGAACCCGCGCGTCGAAGCCCGCGAAGCGCTCAACACTTTGACCCATGCGGTCCGGGGATTGCCCTATGAACTGCACCAGCCAAGGCTGCAGGTGATCTTCAAGGAGAACATCCCAGAGATTTGACGGACCAGACGAACGGGGCAGCGCGGTAAAGCGCCCGCCCCGCTCGATGCTTCCAGTCTATTGGACGGCAGCGACTTCAGCCGCGGCGCCATCGACAAAGCTCTTGTCGACCCATTTTCCGTAATCGATCGAGCCCTTCAGGAGCCCGGCGCTGGCCATGAATTTCTCCTCGCCCTGCAAGGCGGCGATCGCGTCGTCGGTGAGTTTCGGATCCTGGTGGAACACCCCGTCGGCATAGGTCTTGCGGACGGATTTCTCCGACGACTTGGTCGCCTCCACAAACGTCTTGATCGTCTCGTCCGGATGAGCGTCGGCCCAACGCGAAATCTCGATGTCGACCTTCAGCAGCCGCTTGACCAGATCGGGATATTTCGCCGCGAAGGCGCCGTTGACCGAGATGACGTTCGGCACGTTCCATTCCGGATGGGTGCTGGTGTCGAACAGCACCCGCGCCTCGCCGGTGTCGACCAGCTTGGCCGCCGTCGAATCCGTCTCGACAATGGCGTCGATATCGCCGCGCAGCAGCGCCGGGCCGGATGCCTCGAAAGGCAGGTTCAGACCTTCGACGTCATTGGTGGTCAGGCCGACGCTGTTCAGTGCCTTGCTGAAGTTCGAATGCCGCACCGTTCCGGTGAGATAGGCGACCTTCTTGCCCCTGAGATCCTGCAGCGTCTTCAACGGCGAGTCGGTTTTGACGACGATGTAGGAACCGCCGGCCTTCACATAGCTCGACAGGCCGATCAGCTTGACGTCGGCGCCGGACGCAGCAACGCGCAGCGCCGGATTGTTGCCGGTATAGGTGAACTCGATGGCGCCGGTCGCCAATGCCGTCGTGGCTTCCGAGCCGCCGTTGAAGGTCACCAGTTCGACCTTGATGCCGTCCTTGGCGAATTCCTTGTCCCACCAGCCGTCCTTCTGGGCGAGGATGAATTTGAGGTGCC
Organism: Mesorhizobium sp. M7A.F.Ca.CA.001.08.2.1; assembly: GCF_003998455.1. Taxonomy (NCBI): domain Bacteria; kingdom Pseudomonadati; phylum Pseudomonadota; class Alphaproteobacteria; order Hyphomicrobiales; family Phyllobacteriaceae; genus Mesorhizobium; species Mesorhizobium sp. M7A.F.Ca.CA.001.08.2.1. The sequence goes on from NZ_RZPW01000223.1 coordinate 7,078, forward strand.
CCGGCGCCGTGCTGCCGATGCGGATGATGTCAGGCTTGTCCTGTGCGAAGGCAGGCATGCCGCCAAGGCCGATGACGACGGCAATGGCGCCCTTCAGCAGCAGCCGGCGAATTGCGTCGAATGGAATGTTGGGCATGGGAAAATCCTTCCTGTTTGGAATGAATGGGGCCGCTTAAATGAGCGAGGTCTCGGACTGGCCCTTCCAGGCTGTTGCCCAGCGCTCGAACCAGACGAGCAGGTAATTGACGGTCAGGCCGATGACGGTCAGCGTCAGGATGCCGGCATACATGTCGGCCGTTTCCATCATCAGCTGCGAATTCTGGATGAGGAAACCGAGGCCGGATTTGGCCGCCAGCATCTCGGCGCCGATGACCGCGAACAGCGAGGATTTCACCGCCAGCCGAGCGCCGGCGACGATCGAGGGAATGCTGGCCGGCAGGATGACTTTCCGGAACAGGTCGAAGTCGGACGTGCCCATCGAGCGCGCCGCCTTGATGAGCAGCGGATCGACCGACTTGACGCCGCTGATCGTGTTGACGAGGAGAAAGAAAACCGAGGAGTAGAAGGTGATCGCCACCTTCGATTCCTCGCCGATGCCGAGCAGCAGGATGAACACCGGCAGCAGTGCGAATTGCGAGGTGTTGCGCAGCGTCTGCACCAAAAGGTCGGAAACCTTCTCGAACAGCGAATAGCGCCCCATCAACAGACCGAGCGGGATGGCCACCACCACGCCGAGTGCGAAGCCGATCGCAGCGCGCTGCAGGCTTATGCCGATATGCTCGATCAGCACGCCCGAGGCGAGCAGCGCCCACCAGGCGACCAGCACCTCGCTCAGCGGCGGAAAGAAGATCCGGTTCAGCCAGCCGAGCCGGGGCGCGATCTCCCACAGCAGGAAGAACAGGCCGAGCAGCGGCAAGCCATAGAGGAATGTGCCGCGGCTCGCTTTCTTGCTCCGGATCTTGGCGTTGGCCTTGATGGCGGGGACCCTGGCGGCGGCGACCGTTTCGCCAGCGCCGGCAAACAGGTGGAGCGCTCCAGCGGAGCCAAACTTCTCGGTCAGATAGGCCATGGGTCCAGTTCCTCAGTGACTGAAGGCTGGCGACAGAGTCCAGTCCTTCTGCGCCTTGTTGACCTCGTCGCGCAGCACGTCCCAGACGCGAGCGCGATATAGATTGAATTCGGCGCTGGCGCGGATGTCGCCGTCGCGCGGCCGTGGCAGGTCGATATCGATGATCTCCTTCACCGCGCCCGGCCGCGCCGTCATCACCACCACCCGGTCGGCGCGGAAGATCGGCTCGTCGATCGAGTGGGCGACGAAAATGACAGTCGTTGTGATCTTTCCCCAGATCCGCAGC
>NZ_RZPW01000224.1:0-8424 GCF_003998455.1 Mesorhizobium sp. M7A.F.Ca.CA.001.08.2.1
ACATTGGCCTTCTTCACGTCGCTGATGATCTTCACCAGCAGCATCCAGGCCACGAAGATGATCGGGAGAATGATGACAAATCTGATCATGCGACACCCCTGCTCGAAGCGATTGCACCCTTCCCTAGATGTAGGAAGCAATCCGGCGGTTTTCAGGATGCCCTCGCCGACGGCCCATGCGGCATGCCGGGAAAAAACGGAGTTTTGTCTTTACTGGCGCAACAAATATGCTAACCGGAGCGCCGTGCCCTTGTAGCTCAGCTGGTAGAGCAGCGGTTTTGTAAACCGAAGGTCGGCGGTTCGATTCCGTCCGGGGGCACCAGAAACATGCCGTTCGTCACGGCTGGTGTAACCGCTGCAAAGCTGAAGACATTCTACCCGGGTGGAAACGCTGAGCGGGATGCCACCTTGGTCGGTGGTGTTGTTGGAGCAGGCATCGACGTCGCGCTCACACACAACGTGTTCTTGCGCGGCGAATACGACTTCTCCTTCTTCGGCAAGAAGTCGCTTGAATATTGTGGCGGCGGATGCACGCTGGAACACACGCTTCAGACGCACGATTTCCGCGTCGGCATCGCGATGAAGTTCTAACTGTTCAGCGCGTCTCCGACTTTGACGCCCTCCGCGGGAATGGCAAGACCAAGGTCCAGCTTGTGAACGGCATTCCGCGGGCGCAATGTCGCCACGAACCCGACGGCTAGGGGCCTGGATCGCAAATAGTTTGCCGTTCAGGCCCTTCGTTCGTTCGGGACCATGCCCATCTGCGCGCCACCCCTTCGTATCAAACCGTACGTTGAATCCTTCTTGGGTCACGCGTGACAAGAGAGTAAATAAATCCTTTCGCAGGAAGGGAGGCCGCGATGGCAGAAACGCATATAGAAGTCGCACGCGCGGTTATAGAAACCAGCTTTCGGTTGCGGCACCATTCCCTGGCCGGAACTGCCTCATTTCGCCGTGATATGGACCACTCCCGACGCGCAATCGAGGCCTCGCGCGAACTGCTCAAGCGCCTTCGCCAACGTCATCGCGATGACATGGCCCGGGAGGGAGATCCGGAGCCAGGTCCTGTTGCCGTCTCGGCCTTCGATGCCGACATTCTCCGCTCGGCGTTTCGAAACCTGGTCAGGGAAACAGGCGTTCCCGAGTGTGAATGGCGCCACCTGGCTGAAAGCTTGGTCCGCGAATATGTCGGGTGCGAGCAGGTTGACGTTGGCTTGTTGGACTGGATTACCCACAAGTAGTCAGCGGTATAAATTGCGTACCAACGCAAAACAGCCCGCCCCGCCCACATTGCCGGTGACACGAAACGGGCTGCGGAAGCCCGCATGCGATGCTTCCTGCAATCCAACTTTGGGCGAGTACGGATGTTCCGTTAGTTTCTGCTGAAAGGCGGTACATTCTGCTGCCGTGGCCATTCGACAGTCACTGGTAGGGTAGACCCGCCGCTCCATTTGCGAAGCGACGGGCTCTCGCCCACCCCATACCTGTGAAAGCAATTTAGATGCCAAACTTTTGACCCGTTATGGGGCACAGCCGTCGCCTTGCCAGTCGGTCCTACCAGTGCCCTCTCGTCGCTCTGCCTCGACATTGATAACCATGTACATCATGCCGGCTCGTTGGCTGCGATCACAAATTGTCGGATTCGTACGAAGCAGAGTTCTGTACGATTCCAACCCTTTAACTTTGTACACCCCTGTTTTGTAATTCGGCGGCTGAGGGGACGCCGCGCATCAGGTCGCATTTCACTGTCAATCGCGCGCCAGAGGGCGTATATTTTTTAAATCGTCTGCACGTGTCTACGGGCGCAGACGGCAGGGAGATTGGAAAGCTCTTGCCCCAAGCGGGATTGAGCTATGACCAATCCAGAGAACGATTCCTACAGAAACCAATTGTTGCGCAGGCTTGACCCTGGTGACCTGGGGCTTTTGCAGCCACACCTTGAACTGTGTGACCTCGAGCCGAAAATGACCTTGGAGAAAGCCGATTCGGAGATCGAGACGGTGTACTTCCTGGAGGACGGCATCGCTTCTGTGGTCGCGACGGCTTCAGGTAAGGAAGCCGAGGTAGGCCTTGTCGGCTTTGAGGGAATGACCGGTGCCGCGCTCGTGATGGGCGCTGACTATGCAGCGCATCAATGTTACGTTCAGTCGGCCGGCAGCGCTTTCAGGATGGGAACCGAGCCCTTCAAGGAGGCTCTTGCGAACAGCCCAACGTTGCGCCTTTTCCTGTTGCGCTATGTCCACTACTTCCACATCCAGACCAGCTATACGGCCCTGATCAACGCAAAATCAAACCTTGAAGAGCGGTTGGCGCGCTGGCTTTTAATGTGTGACGATCGGGTCCACGGCGAGCGCCTTGCGATCACCCATGAGTTTCTCGCCGTCATGCTTGGAGCAAGACGCCCAGGCGTTACCGTTGGGCTGCAAGTGCTGGAAGGACGTGGTTTCATCTATTCTCGACGTGGCGAAGTGCACATCAGGGACCGCAGCGGACTTGCGGCCTGCGCAAACGGCACCTACGGCAAGCCAGAAGCCGATTACGTTCGGCTAGTTGGATTATAGCGCTCCAAGCATGCCGGACGTAGGCCGCGGTGATCCAAGCACCTGCGCCTCGCGCCAGCAATACAGCCCGTCCCGCCCACATTGCCGGTGACACGAAACGGCTGCGGAAGCCGCGATCCGATGCGATTGCAATCCAACCCTGGGCGCGCACGGATGTCCCGCAAGCTTCATATCCCGTGCGTCAGCACAAGATAAATAGCGGGGACGAGCATCAACCAGCCGCTCAGTCCAAGAACCACCAAGATGGCCATGCGCTCTGTTCGCCTGACAAGGTCGGCAATGTTTTCTCTGTCCGGCAAAGCGACGGAGGCCACAAACCCGGGCGCACGATCATCGTTGCCATTTCCCGGTTGGTTCGCGCTGCCACTCTCATTCGATCTGTGGACCAATGTCATTGTCATCGTTCACCGAAAAGAATCTGAACCGGCCCGTTCTCGGCGCGTGAGCCGGAACGGGCCGAGGCGGGAAATCAGTTAAAATCGAAGGACGACCGAAGGACCACGTCGGCGGTAGCACCGGACGCGACGGCGACCATGCCGCCAATAACTGCGGCAAACCCGTCTCCAGCCCCGCCGGCGGCGGTGGGGACGGTAGTGCCAGTCCCGATGGTAGACTTGCTGCACTTCTGCCTGTGCGTCTTCTTCAAAGGTCTCTGTTTGTGGCGTCTCAAGTTCATCGAGGATGCCGTGTCCGGCCCCTGGAACACCCGCCATTGCGTCAGTTGGGCGGACAGCGCTTGCAAGGGCCGCTGCCCCGGCAACGCCAAACATTGCAGTCAAGAAGGATCGCCGATCCATAATAAACCTCCCAAGGTACATGTGCTAGAAATGCGCCCACGCCTGCCGAATGAGCATGCATGGGCGCACGGTGAAATACAGGACCCGCCAGCCGCCGAAGCAGCTCACGGGTCCTATCAGCGCAGGAAGGGACGTAGCTGCGCCGATCCACGCCATGTCAGCCAAGAACGACCCCCATCACCAGGAAGGTGATGGCTGTTGCGAAAATCGGTGCGAGCAACCATCGCGCCTGGCCGACACTTTTTTCCACTGTTTCTCTCCGAATTGGAGAGACAACAACCTTTAGGCCTAAGCCGTTCCGCCTACTCCCAACGGGTAAGACCATTGCGTTTTCCAACCAGACTTTGGTCCTGCGCAGATTCAGACAGAGGCCCGTATGAGGAACGTTTGGCCTGGCGACGTGTTCGGGTGGCTGGCGCCCAGCCGATCGTGCTGCCGCCAGGTTACAAGAGGAGAAAAACAAATGAGGATGCACCTAAGCAGCGCCGCTGCGGCGCTCTTGCTGTTGGCCAGCGTCGGCGCGGTTGCGGCACAGGATGTGGTTATCACACCGGAACAGGACACCGTCGTGCGCGAATACGTGAAGAAGCAACCCTTGGCTTCTGTGAAGCTTCCGGGGGTGGAGTTGAATGTCGGCACGGCTCTGCCAGACACGGTCGAACTCCACGAGGTTCCCAACGTCAAATACCGCTACACGGTGGTCGACAACCGAACGGTTTTGGTGGACCCGAGCACACGCAAGATTGTGAAAGTCTACGACTGAAACTTCGAACCGGCCAGGCCCGCCGGCAGGGATGCCGGCGGGTTGCGCTCGTCAAATCGCCACTCAATCGGACAAATGAAAATGATGAACCCTGAAGTCGAGACGTCGCAAGCGCTCGTGGCGCGCCTGGTTGATCTCCAGGCGAGAGCGCGGGCAGCACGTATAAATGAGGCCGAAATAAAGACCTTCCAAAAGGTCGCAGCCGTCACGGATGATGGTCGAGGTCGGTCGGCTCAGGATCTGGCCGTTCCAGGTTCGATGGCGACATAGTGGTGCACGAGGTCACACCCCAATCGCCGCCACAAGAATTCGGTTCTGCCCGCGGATCGCCGCGCGCAGTTCCAACATTCCAAGTTGTGCCTTCTTCTACGACGCGCCAGCAACCTGGGTGGATGACCCAACCCTGGTGAAGGTGTTCCGCACCCTGACGGACTTGTAGACGTAGGCGACCCAGAGCCCTATCAGCACAAACGAGACTATGTACGTCGCAAGCGCCTCGCCAGTGACCACTTTCCGAACCGAAACCCCGATCGCGGTGGAGACCCAGATCGCGTCCAGTATGACCGCCACCGGGATTGCGAGCCATTGGATGAGAAACAACGGCTTGAACCGAAGGCTCCGCCTCAGCATGGCAACGAGCACCACAAGCTGAAACACCATGAATGCCAGCAGCAGGGCAACCTCGCCATAGACCACCATGGGTCCATTCGGCACCAGCATGAGCTGGTTGTAGCCATCGCTGGAGGCCCCCAATTCGGCGAGTGTGCGCAGCGGTGACAATGCCTGACCGATAGCCAGCAGCATCAGCCAGCCGCCGAAGCCCACAAGAGCCTCAGGATTCTGCGACGGCTTCGCGGCCGATCGAACAGCAAAGAAAACAGGCACGCCGATCGACAGCAGCATGATCGCCCAATGCCAGATGGAAAACGCCCCCATTTACGCCTCCCCTTTTTATGCTCCCTTAAGTTGTACCAGGTTTTAAATTCAACTCAAGAGGCGAGCGCTGGTGTGAAATGACAATATGCCGAACCGACGATTTTCTCCTGTCTGCTCCTGACTCCCTCACACCCCGATCGCCGCCACCAAAATCCGGTTCTGCCTCCGTATCGCTGCGCGCAGCTCCGGTATCCTCGCCGCGTCGCGTTTCACGAACTCGATGAACATCATGTTCATGTTGTTGAAGATCAGTTCGCCGAGCGCCGCCCCGTCGATGTCCTGGCGCACCAGGCCGAGCGCCTGCAGCCGGGCGATCAGGGCGCGGATCTGTTCGGTCAGCGCGCGGTCGAGCGCGGTGTAGGCCTGGCCGAACGGGCTGTCGGGCAGTTGCGTCGAGATCGCCATTGCCTGCCGCCACATCTCCTTGCTGAGATAGTGCAGCGAGTGCTCGATGTAGATGCCGATCAGCGTATCCAGCGCATCGCCGACATTGGCCGGCGGCCTGGCGACGACGCCCTGCCCGGCATTCAGCACCTCATTGACCTCCAGCGAGACGATGGCGCCGAGGATGTCGCCCTTGTTCTCATAGTAGTTGTAGATGGTGCCGACCGAGACCTCGGCCTGCGTGGCGATCGCCTCTATCTTGGCGCCCTCATAGCCGGCCTCTCGAAACAGTTCCGCCGCCGCTTCGATGATGCGCCTGTGCCGGTCCGCCTTTTGCCTTGCCCGCAATCCGCTCATTCCAGCCTCTTGCCACAAAAACAGAATTGACTCAATTTTAGAATTGGTTCAATTTTTTGCAAGAAGCCACAAAGGCAAGGGAGAACACTCGATGTCCGCTAAAGCCAGCAATCCGCTTTCCGTCCTGAAGACCCATTTGCTCGCTGCTGCCGCAGCCGCGGCGCTGCTGCTTGCGACCGGCGCGCATGCCGCCGACCTCAACGCGCTGATCTGGTGCGACCATGCCGATCCGGCGCTGCTGCAGCCCTTCGAGGAGGCCAATAACGTCAAGGTCAACGTCAAGGAGTTCGAGGGCACCGGCGCCGGGCTTGCCATCGTCGAACAGTCGCAGCCGGGCGACTGGGACGTGATGGTGATCGATTCGATCGACGTGCCGCGCGGCGTCGAAAAAGGCCTGTTCGAGCCGCTGCCGGAAGACAAGCTGCCGCTGGCCGACCTGTTTGCGCAGGTGAAGATGGACGGCTCCACCATGGTCGGCGGCAAGCGCTACGGCATCACCGAAAAGTTCGGCTACAACACGATCGGCTACAACAAGACCAAGGTCGATCCGGCCGACATGCAGTCGATGGCGGCCCTGACCGGCGACAAGTACAAGGGCAAGGTCGCCATCTACGACTACTACCTGCCGGTCATCGGCATGGCCGCACTGGCGATCGGCAAGAAGACGGCCGATCTCACCGAAGCCGACCTGCCCGCCCTCAAGGACGAGCTCTTGAAGATGAAAGCCAATGCCAAGCTGGTCGGCGAAGTGACCGCCAGCCAGACGGCGCTGGCGACGGGCGAGGTCGACATACTGGTCGGCGGCGGCGAATGGGTGACGGCGGGCCTGGCCAAGGAAAACCCGGCGCTGGACTTCTCCATCCCGAAAGAAGGTGCGGTTCTGTGGTCGCAGTCGCTGGCCATGTTCAAGGATTCCAAGAACAAGGACATGGCGCTGAAGTTCATCCAGTACATTATGAGCCCGGAGGGCCAGGCGCGGCTTGCCACCTCCTCCTGCTACTGGGGCATGCCGGCCAACACCAAGGCAGCACTGACCGACGACCAGAAGAAGGTGCTGCGCTTCGACGAACAGCCGGGCTTCCTGACGCGTGCCCAGGCCTATCCGGCGCCGAACGCCGATCTCGACAAGAAGATGCAGGACATGTGGACCGAAATGCTGCAGGCGAAATGAGCCGATAGCGCTCATGAGCTCGGCTGGAAACAACCCCTTGCCCCGGGCGGGCCGTACCCTGCCCCGGGCGAGCTCTGCTCTGCCCCGGGCGAGCTCTGCTCTGCCCTGGGCGCTGGTCACGCCGGCGCTCGGCTGGACGCTGCTGTTCTTCGTGCTGCCGTTCATTGCCATGGGGTTTTCCAGCCTGACGGCGCATGAGGGCGGCGGCTTCACGCTGTCCAACTACAGCCAGTTCTTCACCAACCCTTCCTACTGGCAGGCGATGGTGAACTCGCTTGAGGTGACCGCGATCGTCACCGTAGTATCGGTGCTGCTCGCCTATCCCTTCGCCTGGATCCTCGCCGAACAGGTGCCGGAGCGCTGGCAGCGGCTGGCGCTGATGCTGGCGGTGCTGCCGTTCTGGACCTCCTATGTCGTGCGCTCCTATTCCTGGCTGCTGGTGCTGGCGCAGAACGGCGTCGTAAACCGGGCGCTGACCGGCTCCGGCCTCATCAGCGAGCCTATGCATCTCGCCAACACGCGTTTCGCCACCATCACCGGCTTCGTGCACTTCTTCGTCATGTTGTTGACGCTGACGATCTTCGCCAATCTCAAGCAGCTCAGCCCGAGCTACCGCAAGGCGGCCGCCGATCTCGGCGCCGGGCCGGTGCGAACCTTCCTGCATGTCGTGCTGCCGCTGACCTTGCCCGGCATCATGGTCGGCGCCTTCCTCACTTTCGTGCTGTGCATCGGCGACTACATCACGCCGCAGATCCTGGGCGGCAACAACGAGCTGCTGATGCCGCAGCTGGTGATGATGCAGATCGGCCGGCGCGGCGACTTTCCGCTGGCCTCGGCGCTGTCGATCATCCTGATGGCGGTGGTCACCATCGCCTATCTCGCCTGCGCCCGCTGGCTGAAGATCGAGCGGGCCTGAGATGCGCAGGATTGTCCGCATCGCCTCCTGGCTCTACGCGCTTGCCGTCTACGGCTTCATCTTCCTGCCCGTGATCGTGCTGGTGCTGTTTTCGCTGCAGGCGACGTCGTTCCCGATCCCGCCTTTCACCGGCCCGTCGCTGCGCTGGTACGACGCAGTGCTCTCGGACCCACGGCTGACGTCGGCGTTGGTCAATTCGCTGCTGGTCGCGTCCATCTCGTCGCTCGCCGCCGTGACGCTCGGCTTCCTTTCCGCCTGGGGCTTTGCCCGCTTCGTCCTGCCCGGCTCCGGCCTGCTGCGCGGGCTGATCACCCTGCCGCTGACGGTCAGCTATCTCATCATCGGCATGGGGCTGCTGGTGCTGTTCAACTGGGCCGGCGTACCGAAATCCTTGCTTGCCGCCGGCATCGGCCATGTCGTGATCAATCTGCCGCTGTGCTTTGCCATCATCTACAGCCAGATGGGCGACCACCAGATCAACATCGAGCGCGCCGCGCGCGACCTCGGCGCGCCGGAATGGAAGGTGCTGCTGTTGATCAC
>NZ_RZPW01000225.1:0-8411 GCF_003998455.1 Mesorhizobium sp. M7A.F.Ca.CA.001.08.2.1
CGCTCGAACCATTCGATCGCCTGGTTGATCACCGAGATCGTCATCTCGTAGCATTCCCTGGGGGTGTCGCCCCAGGTGAACAGGCCGTGGCTTTCCAGGATGACGCCCTTGGCGGCTGGGTGTTCGAGGCAGAATTTCTCCAGCCACAGGCCAAGTTCGAAGCCAGGGCGCTTCCACGGCAGCCAGCCGATGGCCTCGCCGAAGATTTCTTTCGTCAGCGCCTTCGAATCCTTCGCCGCGGCAATGGCGATGATGGCATCGGGATGCATGTGGTCGACAAAGGGCTTCGGCACGTAGGCATGCAGCGGCGTGTCGATCGAAGCCGCACGCGGATTGAGGTTGAAGGTGCAGTGCGGCAGGAAGCCGACCATCTCGTCTTCGTGCTCGACGCCGCGATAGAGGCCTTTGAGCGCGCGCAGCTTGTCCATGTAGAGCGTGGCAAAGCCGTCCAGCTTGATCGAGGCGCTGTCGCCGCCCGATCCCTTGACCCACAGCACTTCGACATCCTCGCCGGTGAGCGGGTCTTTCTGCCAGATCTTCGACGACGTGTTGCCGCCGCCATAGTTGGTGACCCGCTTGTCGGAACCAAGTGTGTTCGAACGGTAGACCAGAAGTTCCGGCCCGCTCATGGCGTGAGCCTTGGCCTCGTCCCACAGATTGGCGAGGCGCGCGCCGGTGCGCTTGTCGAGCATAAGAAATCCTCCCGAAGGCACGCAGAAGGCGCGGCCATTTGGCCCCGAATTTCCACGGAAGCGGTCGGCTTGTCAATCACAAACGATCAATATCGATCATATTGCACTGCACAATGAAATTATATGATCGGAAATGATTGACACTGCGCGTTTTGGGTGCCTAGATGCCTGGGCAGGGAGGAACCATGCACGAAAAAGAGCGCCACAGGATCATTCTGTCCGCCGTCCAGGAAAAGCCTGTGGTGACGGTGCAGGAGATGGTCGACCTGACGGAGTCCTCCGAGGCGACGATCCGGCGCGATATCGCGGCTCTCCACGTCCAGAAGCGCCTGCGCCGCGTGCGCGGCGGCGCCGAGGCAATCTCGCCGCCGCAGTTCATCGGGCTGGCCGGCCGGCCCTTTTCCGTCAATGAAACCATCAACGCCTCGCAGAAGCGGGCGATTGCGCGTGAAGCGGTCGAGCTGTGCAACGACGGCGAACCGATCATCATCAATGGCGGCACCACCACCTTCCAGATGGTGCATTTCCTGACCGGCCGCCGCATGCCGATCTTCACCAATTCGTTCCCCATCGCCGAGCACCTGCTCAAGCACTCCAAGAATACGGTGATGCTGTCGGGCGGCACCATTTATCGCGAGCAGAACATCATCCTGTCGCCCTTCGACAACGACGTGACGCGCAATTTCTATGCGCGCCGCATGTTCATGGGTGCGCAGGGTCTGGGGCCGCTCGGCCTCATGGAAGGCGATCCGCTCTTGATCCAGGCGGAGCAGAAACTGATCGACCAGGCCGACGAGTTGGTGGTGCTGGTCGATTCCTCGAAATTCCGCAAACGCTCCAGCCTGATCCTGTGCGGCCTGTCGCGCATCGCCACCGTCATCACCGATGACGGCATCGAGGATCGCGAAGCCAAGATGCTGGAAACCGCCGGCGTGACGCTGATCGTCGCCCGCACATCCGCAACCAACAAGGAAGAATCTTCACTGCAGGCCTGAGGCCAACTCGCGCTCGCAGCGGCGATGGAATGCAACGCTCAAGGGAGGAAATTCGATGAGCTTCTTGAAGAAATTGATGGTGACGGCTGCATTCTCAGCCGCCATGTTCGTGAATGCCGCCTATGCCGAAAACGTCAAGATCGCGCTGGTGGTGAAGTCGCTCGGCAACGGCTTCTTCGATGCCGCCAACAAGGGCGCCGAAGAGGCGGCCAAGGAACTCGGCGATGTCGACATCATCTACACCGGCCCGACCAAGGCGACCGCCGAAGCGCAGATCGAAGTGGTCAATTCGCTGATCGCGCAGAAGGTCAACGCCATCGCCATTTCGGCCAATGACGCCGATGCTCTGGTGCCGGTGCTGAAGAAGGCCATGGAACGCGGTATCACTGTCATCTCGTGGGATTCGGGCGTCGCCAAGGAAGGTCGCCAGCTTCACCTCAACCCGTCCGACACCGGCCTGATCGGCGAGACCATCATCAAGCTCGCCGCCGACCACCTGCCGGAAGGCGGCGAGGTCGCCATCCTGTCGGCCTCCTCGACCGCGACCAACCAGAACGCCTGGATCGACGCGGCCAAGAAGATCCTGCCGGAGAAGTTCCCCAAGATCAAACTCGTCGCCACCGTCTACGGCGATGACGATTCGGCCAAGAGCACCGACGAAGCCAAGGGCCTGTTGAAGTCCTATCCGAACCTGAAGGCGATCATCGCGCCGACCACCGTCGGCGTCGTTGCCGCCGCCCAGGTCGTCACCGACGAGAACCTGATCGGCAAGGTCAATGTCACCGGTCTCGCACTGCCGTCCGAGTTCAAGAAGTTCATCGACAACGGTTCCAGCCAGGCGGTTGCGCTGTGGAACCCGATCGACCTCGGCTACTCGGCCGTCTACCTCGCCCATGATCTGGCGGTGAAGAAGGAAGAGGCCAAGCCCGGCGCCACGCTGTCGATCGGCCGCGTCGGCAAGGTCACGCTCGACGACACCAACTCGGCTGCAATGGCTCCGCCCTTCCAGTTCGACAAGTCGAACATCGAAAAGTTCTCCAAGATTTATTGATCTGGAGTTCTCTAGAGCTGACGCGGCGGGGCTCACGTCCCGCCGCGGCTTTAAACGAACCTTGTTTCAGGGCTTGATACGACTATGGACACGACAGCCCAACACGGCGCGGTGAAGGAGCGGCCTCCGGCCCCGGCTCCACGCCTGACGCTGTCCGGCATCTCCAAGAGCTTTCCCGGCGTGCGCGCGTTGCACAATGTCAGCCTGTCGCTCTATCCGGGCCAGGTGACGGCGCTGATCGGCGAGAACGGCGCCGGCAAGTCGACGCTGGTCAAGATCATGACCGGCATCTACCAGCCCGACGGGGGCACGATCAGCATAGACGGCCACGCCGTCACCCTGCCCAGCGCGCATGCCGCCTTCGGCCATGGCGTCACCGCCATCCACCAGGAAACCGTGCTGTTCGACGATCTGAGCGTCGCCGAAAACATCTTTCTCGGCCACGCGCCACGCACGCGTTTCGGCACCATCGACTGGCGCACGATGCGCAAGAATGCGCGCGAAGTGCTGGACACCATGCATGCCGGCCATATCGACGCCGACGCGCGGCTGAAGGACCTCGGCATCGCCAACAAGCATCTGGTCGCGGTTGCGCGTGCCATGTCGATCGACGCGCAGATCGTCATCATGGATGAGCCGACCGCGGCGCTTTCCATGAAGGAGATCGAGGAGCTCTTTTTGCTGATCGAATTCCTCAAGAGCGATGGCAAGGCGATCCTGTTCATCAGCCACAAGTTCGACGAGATCTACCGTATCGCCGACCGCTACACGGTGTTCCGCGATGGCGAGATGGTCGGCGAAGGCCTGATCAAGGATGCCGGCCAGAGCCAGATCGTGCGCCTGATGGTCGGCCGCGCGGTCGATCACATCTTCCCGCAGCGCAAGGCCGAGATCGGCGCACCGGTGCTCTCCGTTTCCGGCCTGTCGCATCCGACCGAATTCAACGATATCGGCTTCGAACTGCACAAGGGCGAGATCCTCGGCTTTTACGGCCTTGTCGGCGCCGGCCGCAGCGAGGTGATGCAGGCGATATCGGGCATCACCCGCACCTCAGCCGGCACGATCACGCTGGAAGGCAAGACGATCGCGCCGAAATCGGCTGCGGATTCGATCGATGCCGGCATCGTCTACGTACCGGAAGAACGCGGCAAGCAAGGCGTGGTGATCGGCCTGCCGATCTTCCAGAACGTCTCGCTGCCTTCGCTCAAGCGCACGTCGAAGTCCGGCCTGCTGCGGCTGTCGGAGGAGTTCGATCTGGCCCGCTCCTACACCGAGCGACTCGACCTCAGGGCCTCTTCGCTCAGCCAGGATGTCGGCACGCTGTCGGGCGGCAACCAGCAGAAGATCGTCATCGCCAAATGGCTGGCGACGTCGCCCAAGGTGATCATCCTGGACGAGCCGACCAAGGGCATCGACATCGGCTCGAAGGCCGCCGTGCACGGCTTCATGGCCGAGTTGGTGGCGCAAGGCCTGTCGGTGATCATGGTGTCGTCCGAGCTGCCCGAAATCCTCGGCATGTCCGACCGTGTCGTGGTCATGCGCGAGGGGCTTGTCGCGGCGGTCTACGACAACAAGGAGCTGGACGCCGAGACGCTGGTTCGGACGGCAGCAGGGATCGCGGCATGAAGGCTTTCCTCAAATACCGCGAAATCTGGCTGGCTGCTGCCATCATCGTCTTGATCGGGCTGATCTCGACACGTTTTCCGGCCTTCGCCGATCCGGCCAATCTGCGCCAGGTGTTCAACGACACCTCGATCCTGATGATCCTGGCGCTTGGCCAGATGGTGGTCATCCTGACCCGGTCGATCGACCTGTCGATGGCGTCCAACCTCTGCTTCACCGGCATGGTGGTGGCGATGCTGAACGCCGCGCATCCGGCGATCCCGATCCCGCTGCTGATCGTCATTGCGCTGGTCGTCGGCCTGGTGCTCGGCGCCATCAACGGCCTTTTGGTCTGGCGGCTGAACATTCCCTCGATCGTGGTGACTTTGGGCACACTGACCATCTATCGCGGCGCCACCTTCGTCCTGTCCGGCGGTGCCTGGGTCAATGCCGACAAGATGAGCCCGGAGTTCATCGGCTTCCAGCGCGCGGCCTTCCTCGGCATTCCGGTGCTGTCGTGGATCGCCATCCTGGTCATTGCGCTGTTCTTCGTTGTGATGACACGCACCGCGCTCGGCCGCTCGATCTACGCGATCGGCGTCAACCCGACGGCGTCCGTCTATGCCGGCATCGATGTCGGCCGGACGAAATTCATCGTCTTCTGCATCTCCGGCATGATTGGCGGCCTGTCAGGCTATCTCTGGATCTCGCGCTACGTGATCGCCTCGGTCGAGGTCGCCAATGGCTATGAGCTCAACATCATCGCCGCCTGCGTCATCGGCGGCATCTCGATCGCCGGCGGCATCGGCTCGGTCGGCGGCGCGGTATTAGGCGCACTGTTCCTCGGCATCATCTCCAATGCGCTGCCGGTCATCAACATCTCGCCTTTCTGGCAGATGGCGATTTCGGGCAGCGCAATCATTCTGGCCGTCGTGCTCAATGCGCGCGGCGAGCGCCAGCAAGGCCGCATCATCCTCAGAAAGGTGGAGGCGTGACCGACATCCCTGCCCCGCGCCACATTCCCGACCGGCTCGACAAGCCGCTGCGTTCGGCGATCTTTTCCTGGGAAGCGCTGCTGGTCGTGGTGGCCGTCGCCATCTTCGCCATCAACAGCTTCGCCTCGCCCTATTTCCTCGACCCGTACTCGCTGTCCGATCTGACCTTCAATTTCACCGAGAAGGGCCTGATCGCCTTCGCCATGGCGCTGCTGATCATCTCGGGCGAGATCGATCTGTCGGTGGCCGCCATCATTGCGCTGGCGTCGACCATGATGGGCATGGCGGTGCAGGCCGGCGCCGGCACGCCAGTGCTGGTGGCAATCGGCATCGTTGTCGGGCTCGGCTGCGGCGCCTTCAACGGTCTGCTGGTGACAAGGCTCGGCCTGCCCTCGATCGTCGTCACCATCGGCACGATGAGCCTGTTTCGCGGCATCGCCTTCATCATCCTCGGCGACCAGGCCTACAAAGGCTATCCCTCAAGCTTCGCCTTCTTCGGCCAGGGCTATGTCTGGTGGGTGGTGTCGTTCGAGCTGGTGCTGTTCCTGATCGCGGCTGTCGTCTACTGGTTCCTCTTGCACCGCACGAGTTTCGGCCGACGCGTCTTCGCCATCGGCAACAATCCGGTCGCTGCGCAATTTTCCGGCGTGCGCGTCGGCCGCACCAAGTTCATCCTGTTTTGCCTGACCGGGCTGATGTCGGGCATCGCCTCGGTGCTGATCACCTCGCGCCTCGGTTCGACGCGGCCCTCGATCGCACAGGGCTACGAGCTGGAAGTCATCACCATGGTGGTGCTCGGCGGCGTCAGTATCCTCGGTGGCGCCGGCAGCATTCTGGGCGTCGTGCTCGCCGCCTTCATCATGGGGCTGGTGACCTTCGGGCTCGGCCTGCTCAATGTGCCGGGCATCGTCATGTCGATCTTCATCGGCCTGCTGCTGATCATCGTCATCGCCTTGCCGATCGTCTGGCGGCGGCTGCGCGGAGGGCGTTGATGGCCGAGAAATACGCGTTCAAGATGAAGCTGAAGCCCGGCATGAAGGCAGAGTACAAGAAGCGCCATGACGAGATCTGGCCGTCGCTGGTCGCGCTGCTGAAGCAGGCCGGCGTCTCCGATTATTCCATCCATCTCGACGAGGAGACCAATATCCTGTTCGGTGTGCTGTGGCGGCAAGACGACCACCGCATGGACGAATTGCCCGGGCATTCGGTGATGCAGCGCTGGTGGGCCCACATGGCCGACATCATGGAAACCAGGCCGGACAACGAGCCGGTGGCCGTGAAGCTGGAAACAATGTTCCATATGGCATGACTGCGATGCGCCACATCGCCGTCATCGACATAGGCAAGACCAACGCCAAGGTGGCGCTGGTCGACCTCGCTGCGTTGAGCGAGGTGGCGCTGCGCCGCATGGCGAATGCGCCGGTGCGGCAGGCGCCTTACCCACATCACGATGTCGAGGCACTGTGGGCATTCATCCTCGAAAGCCTTGCCGGCCTCAACCGCGAACAGCGCATCGACGCCATTTCGATCACCACCCATGGCGCGACCGGCGTGCTGGTCGACGCGGCGGGTGAACTGGTGCTGCCGGTGCTCGACTATGAGTTCGACGGCCCCGACGGGATGGCCGAGGATTACGACGCGATCCGCCCGCCTTTTGCCGAGACCGGCACGCCGCGCCTGCCGCTCGGCCTCAATCTCGGAGCACAATTCTTCTGGCAGCAGAAGAGCTTCCCGGCGGAATTCGCCAGGGCCGCGGCGCTGCTGATGTACCCGCAATACTGGGCCTTGCGCCTGACCGGCATCGCCGCCAACGAGGTCACCTCGCTCGGCTGCCACACCGACCTGTGGAACCCGTGGACGGCGGATTTTTCATCCCTGGTCGACAGGCTGGAGTGGCGGAGCCTGATGGCGCCGGTGCGGCCGGCCAGCGATCGCCTCGGCCCGATCCTGCCCACCGTTGCTGTGCGAACCGGACTGGATCCGCACACGCCGGTGTTCTGCGGCCTGCATGATTCCAACGCCTCGCTGCTGCCGCATCTTCTCTCCGACAAGCCGCCTTTCTCCGTCGTCTCGACCGGCACCTGGGTGGTATCGATGGCGGTCGGCGGCAAACAGATTGCGCTGGATGCCGCGCGCGACACGCTGGTCAATGTCAACGCGCTCGGTGATCCCGTTCCCTCGGCGCGCTTCATGGGCGGCCGCGAGTTTTCGGTGCTGACAAAGGACCAGCCGGAGCCGTGGACCGAAGCCGATGTCGGCGCCGTGCTGGCGCGAAAGACGCTGCTGCTGCCGTCGACCCAGCAAGGTTCGGGGCCGTTCCCGCACCATGCCGCGGCATGGCTCAACGCCGACGGCATCAACAATGGCCAGCGCTTTGCCGCTATCTCGTTCTATCTGGCGCTGATGACGGCGACCTGCCTCGACCTGATCGGCGCCGACGGCCCGACCACTGTCGAAGGCCCCTTTGCCCGCAACCGGCTCTTTGTCGGCATGCTGGCGGCAGCCACGGCGCGCGCCGTGGTTGCGTCCGAGGCCGCCACCGGCACCAGCATCGGCGCGGCGCTGCTGGCATCCGATCAACTGATGGCACAGGGCAAGGGCGAAAGAATAGAACGGCCTATAGACCCAGCCTGGGTCGACTATGTCAGCGCATGGCGGGCGGCAGTGGAAGTGCAGGGCTGATCAGAGAATCCGTTTGCCGAAGGCAGACATGACGAAGTTGACCGCGTCGGTGCCGATCCGCGGCTCCAGATCCGCCGTCAGGCCCGAAACATCCATCGACAGCAAGCCGCCGGAGAGCGCGATCGCCTCCATCGCCTGATGTGTTTCGCGCACGGTCAGCCCACCGGAGCCCGCAGCCCAGCCGGCGAATTCGGTCGCGGTCGGCGAATAGCTGACATGAAAGCCTTGCGTGCCTGATGTGGCGATACGGATCGCTTCATGCATCAGGTCGCGCATGCCCATGGCGTCGATGTCGGTCATGGTGAAGGCGGAGACGCGCGAATCCTTCAGCACCCGCGCCTCGGCCGGATCGGCGTGGCGCAGGCCGACGATGACGACATTCTCCGGCGACAGC
>NZ_RZPW01000226.1:0-8358 GCF_003998455.1 Mesorhizobium sp. M7A.F.Ca.CA.001.08.2.1
GGCCCGGACCGCTACCGTCCGCCACGCCCATGTCCGGCTGCCCGCCGCCGCCTGGGGCGAGAAGGATGGCACCGTCACCAATTCCGAACGCCGTGTGTCGCGCCAGCGCGCGTTTTTGCGCGTGCCCGGAGATGCGCTGCCTGACTGGCGGATTATTGCCGAGGTGGGCAAACGGATGGGGTTTGGTGAGGCGTTTTCCTACGCGTCGCCGGCGGAGGTGTTTGCCGAGCATGCCGCGCTGTCGGGTTTCGAGAATGATGGTGCGCGGGATTTCGACATCGGGGCTTATGCCGGGGTTGATGCGGAGGGATATGAGGCGCTTGAGCCGTTCCAATGGCCAGCGCCGAGCCAAGGCGCCCCCCTCTGGCCTGCCGGCGATCTCCCCCTCAAGGGGGGAGATCGGCTGTCATGGCCGTCCTCGCCAATTCACAACGTCGCAAAGCGAAAGCAGTCGGCGAAGCTGCCAATCTCCCCCCTTGAGGGGGAGATGGCCGGCAGGCCAGAGGGGGGCGCTCAAGCTGGAGGTTGGCCAGAAGGGGTCGGCACGACTGGGCTCCAGGCTCGCTTCTTCGCCAACGGCAACTTCTTCACACCCGACCGCAAGGCGCGCTTCATCGCCATCCGTCCCACCACGGAAATCCGCACCAGCCCCGATTATCCGCTGATCCTCAACACCGGCCGCATCCGCGACCATTGGCACACCATGACGCGGACGGGGAAAAGCCCGCGGCTTTCGCAGCACATCGCCGAGCCCTTCGTCGAAATCCACCCGGCGGATGCGCAGCGCTTCGGCATCGGTGACGCCGACATAGCGCGCGTTTCCAGCCCGCGCGGTGATGTGCTGGTGCGCGCGCTGGTGACGGCGCGCCAGCGCCAGGGCAGCCTGTTTGCGCCGATGCACTGGACCGATCAGTTCTCGGCAAAGGGCCGGCTCGACACGCTGACCGCGCCGCTGACCGATCCCATTTCCGGTCAGCCGGCGCTGAAACATGTCGCCGCCCGTATCGAGAAATTCGCGGCCAAGGCCTTCGGCTTCGCGGTGACGCGGCGCAGGCCTGAGCCCGATACCGCGGCCTACTGGGCCGTGGCCAAATGCAAGGGCGGCTGGCGGGTCGAGCTTGCCTTTGCCGAAGACGACATCGACTGGGCCGGCTTTGCCGGATCACTGTTCGGCGCGCCAGTGGGCGCCGAAATCCTCGCCTATCATGACCGCGACGCCGGCCAGCATCGCATCGCCGCCTTCGACGGCGACCAACTGTCCGGGGCCTTGTTCGTCGCGCCCGGCCCGGTCGCCGTGTCGCGCGGCTGGGCGGCGGAACAGTTGAGTGTCGATCATGTCGACCGGCGCGACAGGCTGGCGATCGTGGCCGGGCGGCCGGGCGGGGTCGACGTCGATCGCGGCGCCATCGTCTGCTCCTGTTTCGGCGTCGGCGCCAACCAGATCGCGGAAGCGGTACGCCGCGGCTGCGGCAGTGTCGCGGCAATCGGCACGGCCCTGCATGCCGGCACGAATTGCGGCTCCTGCCGTGCCGAGATCAGGGTCATCATCGACGCACAGAGCCTCCAGGCGGCCGAGTGATTGTCATGACCAAAGGGGCCTGCGCGACGGTGCTGGTTGGGCTATGGTGGCTCAGGCGTGCTACGTCGCGCACGAATCATCCTCAGTCAGGGTCATCCAATGGCAAATCCTCCGCGCCGACCGACAAATCCGATGGCGGCCGCCGAGGCGGCTTTCAAGCCGGTGAAGAAGCCGGCTGCCCCGGTCCGAGAGCCCACGGCCGCTCCAGGCGTCAGGGAGCTTGTTTCGATCCGAATCGACCGCGCCGTGCTGGACCATTTCCAGGAGGATGGACCCGGCTGGCAGGACCGCATCAACGACGCCTTGCGGCGTGTGATAGAAGGCAAGCCGATCGTTACCGGGGGTGATCGTTCAGACGACGAGTAGCGGCTGTTCCAGCCGGCTCACGCTTCGAAGTGCAGGATGTAGAGCTTCCGCGTCTTCTCGTGGATCGTCCATTCGCCTTTCCAGCCTTTCGGCAGCACCAGCATTTCGCCCGGACCAACGTCCTCGCTGCGGCCATCGGGACCATGCAGCGAGACCCGGCCTGACACGATGTGGCAGGTTTCGGAATTGGTCTCGCGCGAGGCCGTGAAGCGGCCCGGCGTGCACTCCCAGACGCCGACTTCCAGTGCGCCATCCGGCGAGGTCCACAGCGTCGTCGAGGCTTCGAACTGATCGCCGCTGATCGAGGTCGGCTTGGGCTCAGCCTCGCCGAGGTCGATGGAGGCGAGGTGGGCGAAGGTCTGGAAGTCGGTCATGGTAGTCTCTCAATGTCCTGTGATGCGGTCGGCGATCGCGGCCAGTTTCGACGTGTGCTGGAGGCCGGCTTCCTCGCGCTCATCGGCAACGCGATAGAGCTGATACATCGAGTGGACGCCGAGCCAGCGCATTGGCTCGGGTTCCCATTTGCTGACCTTTCGGTTGACCCAGGGCAGGCGGGTCAATTCGGTGTCGCGGCGCAGGATGAGATCGCGCAGCGTTCGGCCTGAAAGGTTGGAACTCGAGACGCCGAGCCCGACATAGCCGCCGGCCCAGCCGATGCCGGTTTGCGGATCGAGCCCTGCCGTCGTGCACCAGTCGCGCGGCACGCCCAGCACGCCGCACCAGGCGTGGTCGATGCGAAGCTTCGCAGTCTGCGGCAGCAGCCGTGTGAGGATCGCGTGCAGGCTTTCGATCGTGGCCTGCTGCGTTTGGCCGCGCACATCCGTTTGCGAGCCGTAACGATAGGGTACGCCGCGTCCGCCCATGGTGATGCGGCCTTCCCTGGTGCGCTGCGCATAGCAATAGGCGTGCGCGGAGTCGCCCAGAAGCTCATGGCCCTCCCAGCCGATCTCGTCCCACAGTGATTGCGGCAGCGGCTCGGTGATGATCTGCGCGCTGTTGAGCGGCAGCCAGAGCCGTTCATTGCCTGGTATGCCGGCCGTGAACCCTTCCGTGGCACGGATGATGATCGGCGCGCGCACGGTGCCGCGGTTCGTCGTGACCTTGCCCTTCTCGATGCCGGTCACGGTTGTCTGCTCGTAGATCGGCACACCGAGCCGCTCGACGGCTTCGGACAGGCCGCGCACCAGCTTGGCCGGCTGCACACGCGCGGTGCCGTGGTGGATATAACCGCCAAGCACATTCCTGATGTTGATGCGGGCCTTGGCCTCTGCCTGGCCGATCAGGCTGACACGCTCGCTCGGCACGCTCCAGCCGATCGCATCGGCATAGGCGGCGTTGATCCGTTCGAGCTGCGGCGGGTTGGTCGCCACCGTCAGATTGTCGACGCGGCGGATGTCGGCATCGATGCCTTCGGCTTCGGTCACCTTGATCACTTCGTCGACCGTGCCATGCATGGCCGTTTCCATGTCGATGACAGCGCCGCGCGTCGAGGTCTGCAGATATTTCTCGCGCGACCAGCTGAAGCCGCCGGACAGCCAGCCGCCATTGCGGCCCGACGCGCCGAAGCCGGCGAACTCCCGCTCGACGATGGCGATGCGGATCGATGGATCGGCCTTCTTCAGGTAATAAGCGGTCCACAGGCCGGTGTAGCCGGCGCCGACGATGCAGACATCGGCTTCGAGATCGCCCGGAAGCGGCGCGCGATAGGGCGGCAGGCCGATGTCGGCATACCAGAACGAGACGTTGCCGTTGACTTTGGCGTCCATGTCTAAAAATCCTGCGGGGAAAAGAGCGGTCAGGTCATCGTCATGTCGGCGCGGTCGTCGTCGGCAAGAAGTTTTGCATCGACGACCGACCAGCGCAGATCGACCGTGTCACCAATCGAGAACGGTGTGGCTTCCAGCGACGCGCGTACGATGGCGACCGAGCCGTCGCGCAACGTCACCTGGTATTTCGAGCCGGAGCCCAGATAGATCGCCTCGCTGACTTGACCGGTGAGGCTGTTCTGCCCGGCGGCGGGAGGCGTGTTGGTGCCGGCAAGCGAAAGCTTCTCCGGCCGCAGCAGGACCACCGGTTTGCTGCCGCTGGCGAGCTTGCCGTTGGCCACGATCTTCTGGCCGGCGATCGTCAGGCTGGTTTCGTTTCCGGACGTCAGGGCGGTGCCACGCAAACTGGTCGATTCGCCGATGAACTTGGCCACGAACAGGGTCGTCGGCTCGTCGTAGAGCTGGCGGCCGGTTCCGACCTGTTCGATGCGGCCCTGATTGAAGACGGCGATGCGGTCGGACAGGACCAGCGCTTCTTCTTGGTCGTGCGTCACATAGACGAAGGTGGTGCCGAGTTCGCGGTGGATGCGCTTGATCTCCAGCTGCAGCCATTCGCGCAGTTTCTTGTCGAGCGCGCCGAGCGGTTCGTCCATCAACAGCAGCGGCGGATCGAAGACGATGGCGCGCGCCAGCGCCACGCGCTGCTGCTGGCCGCCGGAAAGTTCGGAGGGATAGCGATGCGCGAAGTCGGCCATCTTGACCATGTCCAGCGCGCGCACGACGAGACGGTCGCGCGCCTGCTTGTCCATGCCGCGCAAGGTGAGGGGATAGGCGACGTTCTTGCCGACCGTCATATGCGGAAACAGCGCGTAGTGCTGGAAGACAACGCCGATGTTGCGCTTGTGCGCCGGCAGGGCGACGATGCTTTTGCCGCCAACGGCGAGGTCGCCGGAGGTGAGGTCGGTGAAGCCCGCCACGACGTTGAGCGTCGTGGTCTTGCCCGAGCCGCTGGGGCCGAGCAGCGTCATGAACTCGCCCGGCTCGATATGCAGGCTGACATCGTCGAGTGCGGTGAAATTGCCGTAGCGCTTGGTTGCGCCCTTGATGTCGATGGCCGCGCCGCGTTTCCTCGCAGTCATCTCAACTCCTCGTCGATTTCGAGCTGATGATCAGCCCGGCGCTGATGATCAGCGTCGTGGCAATGAAGATGATGGTTCCGACGGCCGTCACCGTCGGATCGGCGTCGCGGGTGATGCTGGTGAAGATCTGCACCGGCAAGGTCTTCAGGTAGGGACTGGTGATGAACAGCGCGACGATGATCTCATCGAAGGAGGTGACGAAGGCAAACAAAAGCCCGGACAGGATGCCGGGCGCGATCAGCGGCAAGGTCACGGTGCGGAATGTGGTGAAGCGGTTGGCGCCGAGGCTTGCCGCCGCCGTCTCCAGCCGCGCGTCGAAGACTTCGAGGCTTGCCGACACGGCGATGATGACGAAGGGGATCGCCAGCATCGTATGTGCGATGACGAAGCCGGTGGTGGTGCCGACGAGCTGGTAATCAAGGTAAACGGCATAGATGCCGATCGCCAGCACCACGCCGGGCACGATCATCGGCGTGATCAGGATGGCGCGCAGCAGGCCGGCGCCGGAATGTTTCATGCGGCTGAGGCCGAGCGACGCCAGCGTGCCGATCAGCGTGGCGGCGACGGCGACGAGGCCCGCGACCCTCAGCGAATTGAAGAAGCTCGATAGCCAATCCGGGTTGGTGAAGAAATTCGCGTACCACTGCCATGAGAAGCCGGAGGGCGGGAAGGCAAGCGACTTCTTCTCGTTGAACGACATCGGGATGATGACCAGCGTCGGCATCACCAGCCAGACGGCGACCAGCAGGCAGAACAGGCCGAGCAGAAGGCGGGATGGTGCCAGCCTCATGATCTGGACGCCTGCTTGTGGCGCTGGCGCATCAGCGGGGCGGCGAGCGCCAGAAGCACGAAGGTCGCGACCAGCAGCACGACGCCCATGGCGCCGCCGCGGCCCCAGTTGAGCAGGCTGAGCACCTGGCTCTGCACCAGCGTCGACAGCATGGTGCTGCGCGGGCCGCCGAGCAGGGCAGGCGTGATGTAGAAGCCGAGCGACAGGATGAAGACGATGATGGCGCCGGCGAAAACGCCGGGAAGCGACAGCGGCAGATAGATTTGCAGGAAGGCGCGTGCCGGGCGCGCACCAAGGCTGCGCGCCGCCTGCACGAGGCGCAGATCGATGCCGCGCATGACCGAATAGAGCGGCAGGATCATGAACGGCAGCAGCACCTGCGCCATGCCGATGACGACGCCGGTCTGCGTGCGGATCAGCTTCACGCCGTCAAAGCCGAGCAGCCTGATGACCGAATTGATGATGCCGGAATCCTGCAGCAGGATGACCCAGGCCAGGGTGCGCACCACGCCGCTGACCCAGAACGGCACCAAAACGCACAGGATGAGGACCAGCCGCAGGCGCGGTCCGACCGCCGTCATGAGATAGGCATAGGGGTAGGTGGCGATGACGCAAACGATGGTGACCCAGGCTGCGATGGAAAAGGTGCGCCACAGGACGGTGACGTTCACCGGGGTGGAAAAGAACCAGACATAGTTCTGCAAGCCCCAAGATGGGTCCGAGAAGCTGCGCAGCGTGACGGTCAGCAAGGGATAGCCCATCGCGGCGATGAGCAAAGCCAAGGCGGGCATCGCCAGCAGCGAAGGATAGGCAGCAAGGTGCGGGCGCCGCTGCGGCGCCCGCACGGCACCTGGCGGCCGAGGATGATCACCCCCGGCCGTCGGCGTATGCGATGTCTGGCTCACGCCGTCACCTTAGCGGTAGCCGGCTCAGTTGCCGGCCATCAGCGCTGTCCACTTGTCGGACGCGGCGGCGAAGTTGGCGACCCAGAACTTGATGTTCTGCTGATAGCCGAGCTTGGCGTGGTCCGGCGTGTTGGTCAGAAAGGCGGCGACGGATGCGTCGACCTTCGGCTGTGCCTCGTTGTTGATCGGCGAGTAGGAGGTCTGCTCGGTCAGGATCTCCTGCGACTTCTTGCCGAGATAGGCGTTGATCAGCGCGTAGGAAGCGTCGGTGTCCTTGGCGCCGACCGGGATGGTCAGCTGGTCCATGACGACCAGCCAGTCCTTCCACACCGGCGTGTAGGCAGCGCCGTTCTTGACCGCCGTCATGGCGCGGCCGGTCCACATGATGATCATGTCGGCCTCGCCGGATTCGGCGAGCTGCTGGGATTCTGCGCCCGTCTTCCAGAAGATCGTGTCGGGACCGATCGCCTTGATCTTGGCGATGCCCTTGTCGATGTCGGCCGGCGTCATGGCGTCGACCTTGCCGCCGTCTGCCAGGATGGCCTGTTCGATCAGGCCGCCGAGCGGGCTGCCGCTGCCGTCGATGGCGCGGGTGCCGGGAAATTTCGCGGTGTCGAAGAAGTCCTTCCAGTCCTTCGGCGGATTGTCCTTATACGTGTCGTTCTTGTACATCAGGACCATGCCGTAGTTCATCGCCGGCACGCTGCACTCGCCGACCTGTCCGGGCGGGATGTGCGAGATGTCGAGCTTGGTCAAATCCAGCTTCTGGAACAGTTTTCCGCAATGCACGAAGGGCGGAAAATCGTCCGTATCGACGACATCCCAGGTCACATTGCCTGATTCGACCTGCGCCTGGAGCTTGGCGATTTCGGTCGGCCCATCATTCAAAAGCTTGACGCCGCTCTTGTCGACGAATTCCTTGAGGGCGGCGACCTGGCCGTCCTGGTAGATGCCGCCATAGGAGACGAAGGTCAGCGTCTTTCCCTTCAGCGAGCCGTCCACCACGGTCCCGGCCGGCGGCGCGTTCTGCGCGTGAGCGGCGGCCGCAAGCAAGGCCAGTGCGGCGGCGCCGACGAACCCGGCCAATCTTGATCTGCTTCCCATTTTCTAACCCTCCGATGGCTCGCTGTTTGATTTTGGTAGGCCGGGCGCGAGCGTTTTCCGGGCTACATATTGGTCGAGGTCGACGGCGCCGCTGGTCGGCGGCGCAATGATCCACAGCACTTCGGCCACCGTATCGCCGACATTGATCGTCCGGTGGGGCGTCGAGGTCGAATATTCGATGCTATCGCCCTCTTCGAGGGTGAAGCTCTCCTCGCCGAGCGTCAGTTGCACGCGTCCGCGCAGCACGAGGAACATCTCGCTCGCGTTGCCGTGCGTGTAGGGCACGTCGCCGGTCGAGCCGCCGACGGCGAACTCGCCGCAATAGACTTCCATCTCGCGGATCGGCCGGCGCGACAGCAGCGTCTTGCGGTAGCCTTCGCTGGTCGGCAGCGCCGGCCGCTCGCTGCGTGTCAGCACCGCGTGCGGCGACACTTCGCATTCGTCGAAAAGATCGGCGAGGCTGATGCCGAGTGCATTGGCAATCAGCATCAGCGTGCTGGTGTTGGCGCCGGAAAGGCCGCGCTCGAGCTGGCTCAGGAAACTGGCGGTGGTGCCGATCATGTCGCCGAGCTGGCGCAGCGTCAGGCGCCGCGTCGTGCGATAGGCCTTGATCCGATCGCCCAATACCGTCGAGCGGCGGGCTTCGGCGCTGGTCGCGGCATTGTCGTTGAGTGCGTGATCCGCAGCGATTTTCATGGCGATCTCAGGG
>NZ_RZPW01000227.1:0-8344 GCF_003998455.1 Mesorhizobium sp. M7A.F.Ca.CA.001.08.2.1
TGCCGGACCTGCGCCGCCGACCAAGCGGCTGCGTCTTCCAGCCGCGCTGCGATCGCGCCGACGCCCAATGCCTGACGACGCCTCCCAGCGCCCCTGTCGGCGGATCTCATATCGCCCATTGCTGGCACTCGGACGTTCCACTGGGGGCCATGGGCGCATGAACGAAGACCTGCTCCGTGTCAGCGACCTGCGCGTCTCGTTCCGGGTTGGCGGCCTGTCCGCCAGGCTCGCGGGGCGGGCCACCGAAATCGAAGCGGTCTCCGGCGTCAGCTTCACGCTTCAACGAGGCAGCACCTTCGCGCTGGTCGGCGAATCCGGCTCGGGCAAGACGACGCTGGCGCGCACCCTCAACGGTCTTCAGCCGGTGAAAGCAGGCACGATCGTGTTCGAAGGACAGGAACTGCAAGGCCTGTCCAACGCCGCGATGAAACCGGTGCGGCGGCGCATGCCGATGATGTTCCAGGATCCGGTCGGATCGCTGTCGCCGCGGCTCAGCGTGCGCTCGCTGCTGTCGGAGCCTTTCGTCATCCACGGTTTGTCGGATCGCGATCTCAACGCTGAAGTCACACGGCTTCTTGCGCTGGTCGGGCTGCCGCGCGATTTAGCCGACCGCTACCCGCACCAGCTATCCGGCGGCCAGGCGCGCCGCGTCGGCGTTGCGCGGGCGATCGCGCTGGACCCGGTGCTGGTCGTCGCCGACGAGCCGACCGCCGGCCTCGACGTCTCCGTGCAGGGAGAGGTGCTGAACCTGCTCAACGACCTGCGCGACCGCATGGGCCTGTCGATGCTGATCATCACCCACAATCTGCATGTCGTGCGCCAGATCGCCGACCGCATGGCGGTGATGTATCTCGGGCGCTTCGTCGAGCAGGGCGAAACCGAAGCGATCTTCCGTGCCCCGCATCATCCCTATACGGCGGCCCTTCTGTCCGCCAACCCCGAGCCCGATCCAGATCGGGTGCACCAGCGCATCACGCTGCCGGCTGACGTTCCGTCCTTGCTGGCGCGCCCCTCAGGCTGCGAGTTTCACACACGCTGCCCGCAGGCCGAGGGCCGTTGCGCGCTGGATGTCCCCGTCCCGGCCTCGGTCGGCGACAGCCGTCTAACCTGCCATTTCCCGCTGAACACATAAGGATCGCCACCGGCGCAAGTGTCGGCCGGGGCGTTGAGAGGAGCCGCCATGCAAGATATCCGCATCGTCACCGATTTCCCGCGCAAAATCCGCGAGATCGAGAATTTGTGGATTCCGATGCCGGATGGCGTCAAGCTGGCGGCGCGTGTCTGGCTGCCGGAAGACGCGGAGAGCGATCCCGTGCCAGCGATCCTCGAATATTTGCCCTATCGCAAGCGTGACGGAACGGTGGAGCGCGATGCGCTGACGCATCCCTATTTCGCCGGTCACGGCTATGCCGGCGTGCGGGTCGACATGCGCGGCTCGGGCGACAGCGAAGGACTGTGCAAGGGTGAGTATCTGAAACAGGAGCAGGATGACTGCCTGGTGGTCATCGAATGGCTGGCGAGGCAATCCTGGTGCTCGGGAAGCGTCGGCATGATCGGCATCAGCTGGGGCGGCTTCAACGGGCTGCAGGTCGCGGCCCGCCGGCCGCCGGCGCTGAAAGCCGTCGTTTCGCTGTGCTCGACCGACGACCGCTATAACGACGACGTGCATTATCTCGGCGGCGCGATGATGTGCGACAATCTGATGTGGGGAACCACCGCCTGGGCCATCGCCATGACCCCGCCCGACCCGCTCATTGTCGGCGACCGCTGGCGCGATCTTTGGAAACAACGGCTGAATGGCAATGGCATCTGGATGCAGGACTGGTTTGAACACCAGCGCCGCGACGATTTCTACAAGCACGGTTCGATCTGCGAGGATTATTCCGATGTCGAAATCCCGGTCTACGCCGTCGGCGGCTGGGCCGACGGTTACCCCAATCCGATCTTCCGGATGCTGGAAAAGCTAAGCGGTCCCCGCAAAGGGCTGATTGGACCCTGGGGCCACAAATATCCGCACTTCGCCATGCCAGGACCTCGCATCGGCTTCCTGCAGGAGTGCCTGCGCTGGTGGGATCAATATCTCAAGGGCATAAACACCGGCATTGCCGACGAGCCGATGCTGCGCGCCTGGATTCAAGATCCCGCACGGCCGGCGGCGATCTATGACGAGCGGCCCGGCCGCTGGGTCGCCGAGCCGGCTTGGCCGGGGCCGGGGGTCGGCGAAAAGGTGCTGAACCTTGCGCCGCATGTGCTGAGCGAGGCCAGGGGCGAAGACACGATCCTGGAGATTTCATCGCCGCAGACGGCCGGCCTGTCGTCCGGCGCCTGGTGCGGTTATGGCCTCATGCCTACCTTGCCGGTCGACCAACGCACGGAAGAAGGCAATGCCCTGATCTTCGAGACGGCGCCGTTGACCGAAGCGGTCGAGATCCTCGGTTTTCCCGAATTCGAGGTCAAGCTCTCCTCCGACAAGCCGGTTGCGCTTCTGTCCGCCACGCTGTCGCAAGTGTTCCCGGAAGGTGCTGCCTCGCGCATCAGCTACGGCATCCTCAATCTGAGCCATCGCAACGATGATCTGGACATCGTACCCATGGTGCCGGGCCGGGCGGAGACCGTCCGCATCAAGCTGCGCTGTTGCGGGCAGCGTTTCGAGGCTGGCGAGCGTATCCGGCTGGCACTGGCGACATCGCATTGGCCGATCGTCTTTCCGACCGCCGAGCAGGCGACGCTGTCGATCCATTGCGGCGACAGCCGGCTGATCCTGCCGGTGCGCGCGCCGCAGAAGCTGGACGACACGCTGGGGGCCTTCCTGGCTCCGGAAAGCGCCGCGCCGATGGAACAGGAGGTTTTGGCCAAGGGCGACGGTTTTCAGCGCTCGGTTTCGACAGACCAGGTCACCAGCGAGACCGTCTACCAGGTCGTCAATGATGGCGGCACGGTGCGGCATCCGCATACGGGAATCGTCCTTTCAGCGAAGCATGTCGACCGGTTCTCCATTCACCCCGACGACCCGACCTCGGCGGTCGGCACCTGCACCTGGGAAAAATCCTATGGCCGCGGCGACTGGCAGGCGCGCCTTTCAGTGACGGCGACGGTGTGCGCGCTGCGCGACGTCTGGCGGATCGAGACCCACATCACTGCCCATGACCGAGACGAGCGGATCGTCGACCGCAGCGAGGTCAAGGAGTATCGGCGCGATCTCAACTGAGCGGCGGCGATTGTCAATCAGGCCATCGATTTCGGCAAGGCGACGGCCAGCGCATCGACGGCCAGCCGCACCTTCAGCGGCAGATGCGGTGTCTGCAGCCAAAGCGCGTGGCAGTCGTAGAGATATCGCGGCTGGTCCGGCAACAGCGCCATCAGCGCGCCGGCCTGAATGCGGTCGCGTACCAGCCACCAGGGCAGCCAGGCCAGCCCCATGCCGTCGGCGGCCGCGTCAGCGATGGCATCGAGATCGTCGAGCCGCAGCCGTCCGGTTGGCGTGATCTCGAGCGTGGGTTGCCCCTCGCGCACAAACAACCACGGCTGAACGACCTGGCCGAGCCGGCGGTAGACAATCGCCTGATGGTCGGCGAGATCCTCGATCCGCTGCGGCTCGCCATGAATTCTGAGATAAGAGGGTGCCGCGCAGACGACCATGCCCTGACGTGCGACGCGACGCGCAATCACCCCCGCCTTGTCGTCAAGAGTGCCGGTGCGGATGGCGAGATCGTAGCCGTCCTCGGCAAGATCCGCGAAGCGGTCGGTGAGCGACAGGTCGAGTTCCAGCATCGGATATTGACGAGCCAGCTTCAGCAACACGGGGGTCACGCAATGGCGCCCGAAATGCGCCGGCATGGTGACCCGCAGTTTTCCACGTGGCTCCGAAAACTGTTCGGCGGCGAGCGCATCGGCGGCTTCGGCCTCGGCCAGCACCACCCGACAGCGTTCATAGTAAGCGCGGCCGAAGTCGGTCAGGCTCTGCCGTCGCGTGGTCCGGTTGAGCAGCCGCACGCCCAGCCGCTCCTCGATAAACCGGACATGCTTGCCGACCATCGGTCCGGAGAGGTCGAGCGCGACCGCCGCGGCCGCGAACGAGCCGAGATCGACCGCCTTGACGAACACGGCCATGCTCTCAAGCCGATCCATATTCGGAACACCTGGTTTCTACTGTTCTTCTCCTACAGCCATTTATCCTCGACAAGACCGGCTGCATAGCTCATTCGGTTCTGATGATTTGGAGTATCCCGAATGACACGCGTAGTTCGCTTTCACCAACATGGTGGTCCCGAGGTTCTGCGCATCGAGGATGTCGCGCTTTCCCCACCGGGTTCGGGCGAAGTTCAAATCCGGGTCAAGGCACTCGGCCTCAATCGCGCCGAAGCGCTGCTGCGCGCGGCTTCCTATATCGAGACGCCGACGCTCCCCTCGGGGCTTGGTCTTGAAGCGGCGGGCGTCATCGAGGCTATTGGTGTCGGCGTGAAGGATTTCGCGCCGGGCGACAGCGTCAGTGTCATCCCGCCGCAATCGATGATCCGCTGGCCGGCCTATGGCGAGTTTGCCACCTACCCCGCCGGACTTGTCGTCAAGCATCCGCCGTCGCTCGACTGGCAGACGGCAGCGGCCGTCTGGATGCAGTATCTCACCGCCTATGGCGCGCTGATCGATATCGCCGGGCTGCACAGCGGAGACCACGTGGTGATCACCGCAGCCTCGAGCAGCGTCGGGCTTGCGGCAATCCAGATCGCCAACAGGGTCGGTGCAACAGCGATTGCGGTGACGCGGACATCGGCGAAGAGGCAGGCCCTGCTCGATGCCGGCGCGGCTGAAGTCGTCACCTTGGCCGAGGAGGATTTGGCGGCACGGCTGAATGAGATCGCAGGGCCTGAAGGCGTGCGCGTCGTGTTCGATGCGGTCGGCGGCCCGATCTTCGAGCCACTCACAGCGGCCATGTCGCGTGGCGGCATCCTCATCGAATATGGCGGTCTCAGCCGCGAGCCGACGCCATTCCCGCTGCCAGCGGTGCTGAGCAAGACGCTGACACTGCGCGGCTACCTCGTCCACGAGATCACCGGCAACCCTGTGAAACTCGAGGCCGCCAAGGCGTTTATCGTCGAAGGTCTGGAGCACGGAACGCTGAGGCCGCTCATCGACAGGACCTTCGCGTTCGACCAAATCGTCGAGGCGCACCGCTACCTGGAGTCGAACGAGCAGTTCGGCAAGATCGTAGTGACGATTTGAATCGTGGTGACTGCCTGAGCAACGCTGGCGAACAAATCATTCTTGCAGGGCAATATCGACCTTGAAGCCGCGGCTTTGCATCCCTAACTGTTCGGTGCGGGCCGGGCCCCTCTGACTGTCGCTTTTGGCGATTGTGATGTCGGACCGCTTTAACGGGCCCGTTTCCATTCTTTCGGTCAAGCGGGCTCATTCCTTTCGGTTTGGAGCCCCGTATGACATCTACTTCCCTCCTCGGTATGGTTTGCCCCTCCTGCCGCGTCGCGCTCGTGATGAGCGAACGCCAGGGTATCGAAATCGATTACTGTCCGCAGTGCCGCGGCGTCTGGCTTGATCGAGGAGAACTCGACAAGATCATCGAGCGTTCCGGCAGGGAAGCGGCGCCCGCACCGCAGCCACAGCCGGCAGCATTCTCCCAGCCACAACATGGCCAGAGCCGCGATGACGATTATTCCCGCTCGCACGGTCACCGCTATCCGAAGCGGAAGAAATCATTCTTCGAAGAGTTGTTCGACTGACCGCATGACGCCCGACATCCAGGCCGGCGCTTGCTGAAACTTCCGAAACCACATCGACAAAGGTTCATCTCCGATGATTTCCCGCACCAGCCGATTTGCAGCTCTCTTTGCAGGACTGTTCCTTGCATTCTCCATGGTTGCGATGGACCATGCCGAGGCCCGTCGTGGCGGCAGTTTCGGCAGTCGTGGCATGCGTACGTTCCAATCGGCACCGCCGACCAGGACGGCCCCAGCACCGGCCGCTCCGGTCGAGCGGTCGATGACGCCCAACACCGGTGTGAACAACGCGGCCCGGCAGCCGCAGGCCGGCCTGCAGAGGCCCGGCTTCATGAGCGGTTTCGGTGGAACGATGATGCGCGGCCTGTTGCTCGGCGGCCTGTTCGGCCTGCTTCTGGGTCAGGGCTTCGGCGGCCTGGCCGGCATGTTCGGTTTCCTGCTTCAGGCCTTGCTGATCGGTGGCGCGATCATGCTGGCCATCAGGTTCTTCCGCTCGCAATCCGCGCGCGGCCCCGCGCCGGCGCTCGCCGGTGCCGGCAATGCCCAGGCTTCGCGATTTGAGAACCGCTCAACGGCAGGGCAGCAGACTGCAGGCTCCTTCACAATTCCCGGTTTCGGCGGCGGTTCAGGTGGAGGCTCTCCGGCCGCCGCCTCCGAGGAGATCACGCTGGCCCAGACGGATCTCGACGCATTCCAGCAGCTGCTGACCGATGTCCAGGAAGCATTCGGGCGCGAAGACCATGTCGCTCTGCGCCGGGCGGTTACACCCGAAATGGTATCCTATCTGTCGGAAGAGTTGGCCGACAATACCCAGAAAGGTCTCAGGAACGAAGTGACTGATATCACCTTGCTGCAGGCCGACATCGCGGAAAGCTGGCGCGAGGATGAGCGCGACTACGCCACGGCCGCCTTGCGCTACGAATCTCGTGACGTGACGCGCGAACGGGCCAGCGGCAAAATCGTCGCGGGCGACGATGGTCATCCGACAGAGACGACCGAGCTGTGGACTTTCGTGCGTGAGAATGGATCGAACTGGAAGCTCTCGGCAATACAACAGGCTTGAGCCTCGGGCGATTTTTTCCGAGGTTTCGCAGTTGTGGGCGTTCAGCGCACGATCTTGACGCACATCGGCGTGCCGATCTCGATGGCGCGCCCGGTGTCGGTCAGTATGCCGCTGTCGGCGTCGCGGGCGAAGATCGAAATGCGGTCGCCATTCTGGTTGGCGGAAAACAGATGGCCGCCTGACGGCGTCAGCGCCAGGTTACGCGGGGTCGCGCCGCCGCAAGGGACATAGCCGACGAGGCTGAGCGATCCTGTCTGCTGGTCGACCGCCATGATGACGACGCTGTCATGGCCGCGGTTGGAGCCGTAGACAAAACGGCCATCCGGTGAGATCTGGATATCGGCGCAGTGGTTGCTGTCGCGTGCCTCGGCCGGCACCGCCGGCTTTGCGTCGATGATCGAGAGCTTGCCGGTGGCTTCATCCAGCGTCATCGACACGATGGTCGAATCCAGTTCGTTCATGACGAAGACGAAGCGTCCGTTCGGATGCAGTGCGAGGTGGCGTGGACCGGCGCCGGATGGCAAAGCGGATTCGGTTAGCTTGGCCAGATTGCCCTCGCGCTCGATCCGGTAAGACACCAGCCGGTCGATGCCGAGGTCGGCGACGATGGCTGTTCCCCCGCCGATGGTTTCGGTGACGCTGTGTGCATGCGAGCGTTCCTGCCGCGCCACATTCGGGCCGCTGCCCTCATGCGAAACGCTGGCGAGCGGCGCCGACAAGGCGCCGTTCTCTTCGAAGCCATAGACAGCCACCGCGCGATCCGGGCCGCCCTCGCCCATGCCGTAATTGGCGACCAGCAGTTTTGTCCCGTCGCGGGTGATGGTGTTGTGGGCGGCTATGCTGCCGAGCGACGGTTGCTTGTTCAGATAAATGAGCGTCCCCGAAGCTCGATCGAAGCTGTAAGCTGAGACGGTGCCCTCGCGCCAGGTGAACACTTCCGAGTTGGCGTAGATCCGCGAGCCGTCCGGTGTCACCGAGAGGAAGGTCGGATTGTCGACGTCGTTGGTCTCGGCCAGTTTTCGTGTTTCCAGCGTCGTCTCGTCAAAGCTGTAGACGCTGAGGCCGACGCCCCGAGCGCCCTGAAAATACGGCGCCTCGCGGTTCAGGCTGCCGACAAAGACCAGACAATTCTCGCGCATGATTTCCTCCCCTACCCGCCTGCGCTTTGGCGCGCGGGAGCAGCCAAAATTTCGCCTGTTCACGCTTGCAACGCAACCCCATATGTGAAAATACTATTTACAAAAGAAGATTGACGGGAGGAGACGTCTTGTATTTCGACGCCTTGATGCGTTTTCCGATAGCTGTGACGTGCCCCATGCAGGTCTGGCGATGCCGACCATGAACGATTTCGCACCTACCGTCGGCGTCGCCTCGACGCATCCCAAGAACATGCCCGGAGATCACGCCGCGCTGCCGGTGTGGAATGCCGAGAACTGGTTCTACGAAGACTGGCCCGTCGGCCAGAAGATCCGCTCGTTGCGGCGCACAATGGCCGAAGGCGACAGCCATTTGTTCAACACGCTGGTGCTCGACATCCACCCCTATGTGC